>NZ_JBMRCP010000045.1:0-21000 GCF_057350545.1 Pseudolysinimonas sp.
CAGTGCGATCTCACCGAGCCTCGCCAGTTCAACCTCATGTTCCAGACGAGGATCGGTCCGCTCGAGGAGACGGGCCTCGACGCGTACCTGCGCCCCGAGACGGCGCAGGGCATCTTCGTCAACTTCAAGAACGTGCAGACCGTCAGCCGCAAGAAGCCGCCCTTCGGCATCGCGCAGGTCGGCAAGAGCTTCCGCAACGAGATCACGCCCGGCAACTTCATCTTCCGCACGCGCGAGTTCGAGCAGATGGAGATGGAGTACTTCGTGCGGCCGGGCACCGACGACGAGTGGTTCCAGTACTGGATCGACCAGTGCGAGCAGTGGTTCCTCGGCCTCGGCATCGACCCGCAGAATCTGCGGCGCTACGAGCACCCGCAGGAGAAGCTCTCGCACTACTCGAAGGGCACGACCGACCTCGAGTACCGCTTCAAGTTCGCGGGTTCGGAGTGGGGCGAGCTCATGGGCGTCGCCAACCGCACCGACTTCGATCTGTCGACCCACTCGAAGGAGTCGGGCGTCGACCTGTCGTACTTCGACCAGACGACGAACGAGCGCTGGACGCCGTACGTCATCGAGCCGGCGTTCGGGCTGACGCGCGCCCTCATGGCGTTCCTCGTCGACGCCTACGCCGAAGACGAGGCGCCCAACACCAAGGGCGGCGTCGACACCCGCACGGTGCTGCGGCTCGACCGACGTCTCGCGCCGGTGAAAGCCGCGGTGCTGCCGCTCTCGCGCAACGAGCAGCTGTCGCCGATCGCGAAGAAGCTCGCCGACGACCTCCGCCAGGACTGGATGATCGAGTTCGACGACGCCGGCGCGATCGGACGTCGCTACCGCCGTCAGGATGAGATCGGCACGCCGTTCTGCGTGACCGTCGACTTCGACTCGCTCGACGACCAGGCGGTCACGGTGCGTGAGCGCGACACGATGGCCCAAGAGCGCGTGTCGCTCGACAAGCTGCACGGCTACCTCGCCGAGCGGCTTCGCGGCTGAGTCCGTCGGCGGACGGGCGGCTGATGGCACGACCTGACCGCGACAACGACTTCGACGCGATCCGGCTGTTCGCCGCCTTGGCTGTGCTGGTCGGCCACGCCTGGCCGCTCACCGGGCTCTCGGAGCGCCCGCTCGTCGGCGGCCTCAAACTGTTCGACCTCGGCGTCTACGTGTTCTTCAGCCTGAGCGGGTATCTCATCGCGACGAGTTGGGCGCGCTCACCGCGGGTGGTGCCCTTCCTGCTGCGGCGGGTGTTCCGCATCCTGCCCGCGCTCGTCGTCGTGGTGCTCGTGACGACGTTCGTGCTCGGGCCGCTCGTGTCGACTCTCGGGGCCGCGGGCTACTTCGGCGACCCCGGGTCGTGGGCGTACCTGCGCAACGTCACGCTGCTGCCCGTGTACACGCTGCCGGGGGTCTTCCTCGAGAACCCGATCGACGGCACGGTCAACGGGTCGCTGTGGACGCTCGGGCCCGAGTTCCTCTGCTATCTCGGCGTGCTCGCGTTCGGACTGCTCGCGCTCGCCCGGCGTGCGCCCGGCATCCGGCTCGCCGGTCCCGGGCTCGTGGGCGTGGCGAGCGCGGTCGTCCTGCTCGTGCCGGGTGCGGCGCCGCGCGGGATGCGGGATGTGCTCACGGTGCTCGTCTTCTTCGCCGGCGGCGCGGTGATCTCGGAGGCGGAGCGGCGCGGTCTCGCCGCACCGCTGCGCTCACGATGGCTGCCGCCGATCATCGCCCTCGGGTGGCTGGTCGGCGGCGCGTTCCTCGGCGAGCGGGAGGCTGTCGCGCTCGCCTGGGTCGTGCTGCCGTTCCTCGTCATCGCATTCGGCTCGCGGTCGACTCCCGTGCTCCGGCGCGCAGGCAGGTTCGGCGACCTCTCCTACGGTCTCTATCTCTGGGGATTCCCGGTGCAGCAGACGGTCGTGCTCGTCGCGCCCGGGTTGCCGCTCGCCGTCGACATCCTGCTGGTCGCCGTGATCACGGGCGCGCTCGCGTTCGCCTCGTGGTGGCTCGTCGAGCGGAGGGCGATCGATCTCGGTCGGCGTCTGGGGGAGAGATTCCGCATGAAACGCAGCGAGGTCGCGGCCGGCTGACTCCGCGGCTTCCATTGCCTGGAACCCATGCTGGACAACTCACTATGACCATAGGTAGTCTGTCCCGCGACGACGATGTCGGAAGGAACACACCTCATGGCGAACTACACGCCCGCTCAACTGCTCGAGGACTTCTCGCTCGAGATGACCGGCAAAGACGTCCCCGGCCTGCTCGACGCCGCCCCGCTCATCCCTCAGGGGACGCGCATCAACGTCACCTTCCTCGGCAACGAAGACCTGCAGATGCGGCTCGTGGCGTCGAAGGCGGTTCTGGATGGCGGGTTCGTGCCGATCCCGCATATCTCCGCCCGTCGCCTCTCCTCGCAGGAGCAGCTCGAGGAGTTCCTCGGCGCACTGCAGACGCAGGGCACCTCGACCCATGTGTTCTCGGTCGGCGGTGACCCGTCGACGCCGGAGGGCCCGTACGAGGACTCGCACGACGTCATCAAGTCGGGCCTGCTGCAGCAGTACGGCGCCGTCGACATCTCGATCGCCGGCTACCCGGAGGGTCATCCCGACATCTCCGACGACAAGCTGTGGACCGCGATCACCGGGAAGCACGCGACCCTCACCGAGCAGGGCACGCGCGGCACGATCCTCACCCAGTTCGGCTTCGACGAAGACCCGGTGATCGACTGGATCGAGAAGGTGCGCGCCGCGGGGATCGACTACGAGATCCGCGTCGGCGTCCCGGGCCCTGCCGGCATCAAGCGACTGCTCTCCTTCGCCGCCCGTTTCGGCGTCGCCTCGAGCGCGGGGATCGCGAAGAAGTACGGCCTGTCGCTCACGAACCTCATGGGCACCGCCGGCCCCGACAAGTTCATCAAGCGTCTGGCCAAGCGCCTCGACAGCGACAAGCATGGGATCGTGAAGCTGCACTTCTACACGTTCGGCGGGCTCGTCGCGACGTCGGAGTGGATCCGCGACTTCAAGGAGAAGCTGTGACCATGACTGCGACGCAGCCGACCGCGGCGCCTACGCTGCCCGGCCGCTCCAACCAGGCCGTGCTCATCGTGCACGGTGCCGACCGTCCGGGCATCGTCGCGGCGGTGTCGGCGACGCTCTCGCAGCACGGCGCGAACATCGTCTCGCTCGACCAGTACACCGACAACCCCGAGGGCGGTCAGTTCTTCCAGCGCACGGTCTTCGACCTGCCCGACCTCATCGTCAACTCGCCGGCGCTCGAGGCCGACCTCGGCGCAGTGCTCGACGACCTCGGGATGACCTGGACGCTCACCCATCGGGCGAGCCCGAAGCGAGTCATCATCCTCGCCTCGAAGAGCGACCACTGCCTGCTCGATCTGCTCTGGCGTCACCGCCGCGGCGAGATCCCGATGACGGTGCCGATGGTCATCTCGAATCACACCGACATGGCGGAGGACGTGCGCAGCTTCGGCATCCCGTTCTTCCACGTGCCGAGCGTCTCGGGCGCCGACAAGTCGGAGTCCGAGAAGAAGATCATCGAGCTCATCAAGGGCAACGCGGACGTCGTGGTGCTCGCGCGGTACATGCAGATCCTCTCCGAGGGCTTCCTCGACGGCGTCGGCGTGCCGGTGATCAACATCCACCACTCCTTCCTGCCGGCCTTCATCGGCGCGGGCCCCTACAAGAAGGCGAAGGAGCGCGGCGTCAAGCTCATCGGCGCGACGGCTCACTACGTCACGGAGGAGCTCGACGAGGGTCCGATCATCGAGCAGGACGTCGTGCGCGTGAATCACGCCGACACCGCGGCCGACCTGCAGCGCAAGGGCGCCTACGTCGAGCGCGAGGTGCTCTCCCGTGCGGTGCTCGCGCACTGCGAGGACCGCGTCATCCGAGCCGGTCGTCAGACGATCGTCTTCTAGCCCCGCGAGGCCCGTCCGGGCCTCTCTGTACCCACCCAACGCCTATATCCATAGGTATTCAACGAAGAAGGAACCCATGGCGAAGAACCTCACCGAAGCCATCGCGGCGGCGGGCAACCCCGTCGAGCTGCTGCGCAACTCGCAGATCGGCTCGTACATCTACCCGGTCGTTCCGGCCGACTTCCAGAACTGGATCAAGGAGCAGCAGGCCTGGCGCACGACCGCCGTGCTCTACGACCAGTCGCACCACATGGACAACGTGTTCCTCAAGGGCTCGGATGCCATCAAGCTCATCTCCGACACGGCGATCAACTCGACCGCGGTCTTCCCGGTCGACAAGGCCAAGCAGTACGTGCCGACGACCGCGTCGGGCCACGTCATCGGCGACGGCATCCTCTTCCGCGAGGCCGAAGACGAGTACGTCTACGTCGGCCGCGCGCCCGCGTCGAACTGGCTCGCGTACCACGGCGAGACCGGCGGTTACTCGAACCTCGACCTGACGATCGACCGTCGCTCGAACTCGCGCCCCTACGGCGACGCGGTGTCGCGCCAGTACTACCGCTTCCAGATCCAGGGCCCGGCGGCCTGGTCGGTCATCGAGAAGCTCAACGGCGGACCGCTCGAGCAGCTCAAGTTCTTCAGCATGGCGAAGATGAACATCGGCGGCGTGAGCGTGCGCACCCTGCGTCACGGCATGGCCGGCGCTCCGGGCCTCGAGCTGTGGGGCCCGTACGCCGACCACCACAAGATCCGCGACCTCATCGTCGAGGCGGGCAAGGAGTTCGGCCTCGTGCAGGTCGGCTCGCGCGCCTATCCGTCGAACACGCTCGAGTCGGGCTGGATCCCGTCGCCGCTGCCGGCGATCTACACGGGGGCTGCGGAGCAGGGCTACCGCGACTGGCTGCCCGCCGACTCCTACGAGGCGACCGGCACGCTGGCCGGCTCGTTCGTGTCGTCGAACATCGAGGACTACTACCTCACGCCGTACGAGCTCGGCTACGGCTCGTTCGTGAAGTTCGACCACGACTTCATCGGTCGCGACGCGCTCGAGAAGATGGACAAGGACACCCAGCGCAAGAAGGTCACGCTCGCCTGGGATGCCGAGGACGTCACGAAGATCTTCGCGTCGCTCTTCGATGTCGACGGTCCGTCGCACAAGTTCTTCGACCTGCCGCTCGCCAACTACGGCTCGGCGAACTACGACGCCGTGGTGGATGCCGACGACAACGTCGTGGGCTACTCGATGTTCACCGGCTACTCGTCGAACGAGAAGCGCGCGCTGTCGCTCGCGACCATCTCGCCCGAGGTGCCCGAGGGCACCGAGCTGCGTGTGCTGTGGGGCGAGAGCCCCAACACCACGAAGGCGTCGGTCGAGAAGCACGAGCAGCTGCCGATCCGCGCGGTCGTCAGCCCCGTGCCGTACTCGACGGTCGCCCGTCAGACCTACCAGGGCGGCTGGCGCACCGGCTACAAGGCCTGATACTTCCTCGCAGGTTGAGGAGCGCCGCGTAGCGACGCCTCTCGAAACCCATAGGGTCGGATGCGGGACAGAACGTTCCGCATCCGGCCCGAGGTCTTTCCATGTCTCTTCGTTTCGCGCTCCTCGCTCTGCTGAGCGTCGACGCCATGACCGGCTACGACCTGCACAAGCGCTTCGACTCGTCGGTCGGTCACGTCTGGTACGCGCCCGACTCGCAGATCTACCCCGAGCTCCGCAAGATGGAGGCCGACGGCGTCGTCGAGGCCGAGGAGGTGCCCTGGGGAACCAAGGGCACGAAGCGCGAGTACCACATCACCGACGCGGGTCGGCAGGCGCTGCGCGACTGGATGAACTCGATGCTGCCGTACGCGCGGTTTCGCGACGGGATGCACCTCAAGTCCGCTTACTTCGAGTGGGCGACCCCCGAGGCGGCGCGCGCTCAGCTACGCGCCCACATCGCCCACTACGAGTCGGAGCTCGCGCAGTGGGAGGACCAGATCCATCAGATCGACACCGCGACGAGCCCGATGCTCAATCGCCGCCTCGCGGTGACGCCCGAGGAGGATCGACCGCGGGTCGCGGCGTTCAAGCGTTACGCCTACGAGGGTCTCGTGCAGCGCGCCGAGCAGGAGATCTCCTGGGCGCGGCGCGGCCTCGACCTCCTCGACGAGCTCGAAGGGGCTTCCGCATGACCGAGATCCCGTCGCCGCTCCCGCCGTCCGCACCGCCGGTACCGCCTGTCGCGGCACCGGCGCCACAGCCCGAGATCGTGCACGCCCGGCTGCCGTACCACCGGCTGATGCGCGCGCAGCCGACCTACCGCTGGTGGCGCCCGCTCGTCGCCGTGCTCCTGACGGCCGTGTTCTTCCTCGGTGTGAGCATCCTCGTCGCGGTGCCGGTGTTCATCGTGCTGTTCACGACGAACTCGATCGACTTCCTGAGCCCGACGGCGCAGCAGGACATGACGGAGCTGCTGCTACCCGACATGGCCCGCCCCTGGACCCTGCTCTTCGGCCTCGGACCGATCATCCTCGTGCTGCCGCTCATCCCGGTCGCGCTCCGCATCGCGGGCATCCGTCCGACGGGGCCGCGGGTCAACATCCTGCACTCGATCGCCTTCCGGCTGCGCTGGCGGTGGCTCGCGATCGCGTTCATCCCGGCCGCGCTCGTCTGGCTCGTCACGACCGTCGCCCAGCTCGCCCTCGGGTTCGCGACGGGCGAGGAGCTCGGCGAGTTCACGACGCCGCTCGGCACCTACGCCGTGTCGGTGCTGATCGTGCTCGTGCTCGTGCCGGTGCAGGCCGCGACCGAGGAGTACCTCTACCGCGGCGTGCTGCTGCAGTCCGTGGGCTCGTGGCTGCGCTGGGCGCCGGTGCCGATCATCGCGTCGGCGGTGCTGTTCGGCGTCAGCCACGCCTACGACGCGTGGGGCATCGTGCAGGTCACCGTCATGGGCATCGGCTTCGCGGTCGCCACGATCCGCACGGGTGGTCTCGAAGCGGCGATCGCTCTCCACACCGTGAACAACATCGGCGTCTTCACGATCACCGGCACCGGCATGTTCGGCGAGACCGGGATGACCGAGGAGACGGGCGGACCGGTCGCCGTGATCGCCCAGGTGGTCACGGTCGCGCTGTGGCTGCTCGCGCTCGAGTTCTTCGTGCGGCGCCACAAGGTGGAGCGGATCAGCCGCATCGGCGTGCCGGTGCTGCCGGGAATGCCCGGTCCGCCTGCGCGTTGACCCTGGTGTGACTTCTGTTGACGCGTCTCCCACCGCCGTGACCCCGATCAAGGTCGACATCTGGTCGGACATCGCGTGTCCCTGGTGCTACATCGGCAAGCGCAAGTTCGAGGCCGGGGCTTTGGAGGCGGGCGTTCCCGTCGAGGTCGAGTACCACTCCTACGAGCTCTCGCCCGACACCCCGGTCGAGTTCGACGGCCACCATGAGCAGTTCCTCGCCCAGAAGATGGGCGTCTCGCCCGAGCAGGCGAAGGCGATGGGCGAGCGGGTGACGGGCATCGCCGCCTCGGTCGGACTGGCCTACGACTACGACGCGCTGCAGACGACCAACACCGTGCTGGGCCACCAGCTCATCCACTACGCGAAAGCGCGCGGCCGGCAGCTCGAGATGAAGGAGCGCCTGCTCAAGGCGTACTTCGTCGAGGGCCGCCACGTCGGACGCGTCGACGACCTCGCCGACCTCGCCGCAGAACTCGGCTTCGACCGCGCCGACGTCGTGCGCTCCCTCTCGTCCGACGAGTACCTCGCCGACGTGCGGGCCGACGTCGCGCAGGCGGGGGAGCTCGGCATCCGCGGGGTGCCGTTCTTCGTCATCGACGGCAAGTACGGCGTCTCGGGTGCCCAAGACGCCTCGACCTTCGCGCAGGCGCTGCGCCAGGTCGCTGAGGAGCGTGCCGCATGAGCGAGACGCCGAAGATCGCCCTCCAGCCGCTCGGCGACCCCGACGCCGCGGTGTGCGTCGACGACGTGTGCGAGTTCCCCGCGGCCCGCCCTTCGGTGGTCGAGTAGCCGCGCAGCGGCGTGTCGAGACCTACACGGGCTCCGAGATATCCGCCACCGTCGCCTCAAGCCCCCGCACGAGGTCGTCGGCCTCGACGAACAACGAATACCCGTGCTCACCCGCGCCCATCGACACCCGCCGTCCCACGACCCGCTCGTCGACGTAGACCGGCCACGCCGTCGTCGAGCCGAGCGGTGTGATCGTGCCGCGCTCGAACCCGGTCGCCTCGAGCGCGAGCTCCGCCTCGGGCAGCCGCAGCTTGTTGACCCCGACGAGCGCCCGCAGCTTCGGCCACGAGATCTGCCGATCCCCGGGCACGAGCGCGAACAGGTACGACCCGTCGTGGCGGCGCACGACGAGCGACTTCACGATGTCGGCGGGCGTGATGCCGAGGATGCCGGCCGCCTCCTCGAGTGAGGATGCGCGCATCCGCTCCCTGAACTCGACGGGGATGCCGCGCGCTTCGGCATCCGCCGCGACGCGCTCTCTGCCGGTGGCCATGCCCTCATTCTGGAACAATCGGAGGGTGTCCACCTCTCTCGCCGCGAAGCCCCTCAGCATCGGGGGCATCGAGCTGACCGTTCCGGTCGTGCTCGCGCCGATGGCGGGCATCACGAACACGGCGTTCCGTCGGCTGTGCCGCGAGTACGGCGCGGGGCTCTACGTGTCGGAGATGATCACCTCCCGGGCGCTCGTCGAGCGCACCCCGGAGAGCATGCGCCTCATCCGCCACCACGAGTCGGAGACGCCGCGCAGCATCCAGCTCTACGGGGTCGACCCGAAGACCGTGCGGGATGCCGTGACGATGCTCGTCGCGGAGGACCGCGCCGACCACATCGACCTGAATTTCGGATGCCCCGTGCCGAAGGTCACCCGCAAGGGCGGCGGGGCGGCGCTGCCGTGGAAGCTCGACCTCTTCCGCGACATCGTCGAGAGCGCCGTGCAGGCCGCCGGCCGGGTGCCGCTCACGATCAAGATGCGCAAGGGCATCGACGCCGACCACCTCACCTACCTCGAGGCGGGTCGCATCGCTCAAGGAGCCGGGGTGTCGAGCATCGCGCTCCACGCCCGCACGGCGAGCGAGTTCTACTCCGGCCACGCCGACTGGGCGGCGATCGGCAAGCTCAAGGAGACGATCTCCGACGTGCCCGTGCTCGGCAACGGCGACATCTGGTCGGCCGAGGACGCGCTGCGGATGGTGCGCGAGACGGGCTGCGACGGCGTCGTCGTCGGCCGCGGCTGCCTCGGCAAGCCGTGGCTGTTCGGCGATCTCGCGGCGGCGTTCTCCGGCGGCGCGCTCAAGGCCGAGCCGACGCTCGGCGAGGTCGCCACCGCGTACCGCCGGCACGCCGAACTGCTCGTCGAGTTCTTCGAGGACGAGGGGCGTGCGACGCGCGACATCCGCAAGCACGTCGCCTGGTACTTCAAGGGGTATGCGGTCGGCGGCGAGACCCGCGCGGCGCTCGCGATGTCGAACAGCCTGCAGCAGATCGACGACCTGCTCGGCACCCTCGACCACGAGCAGCCCTACCCGGGCGCCGACGCCGAGGGCCAGCGCGGCCGCGCGGGCACCCCGAAGACGCCGTCGCTGCCGCAGAACTGGCTCGACAGCCGCGAGATCGCCGAGGGTCTGCGGGCCGAGGTGTCGGCCGCCGAGCTCCACAACAGCGGTGGCTGAGCCGCAGCACGCCCGAGAGCACGGGCACGGCGCGGAACTCCCGCCGGGATACACCGAGAAGGATGCCGAGCGCTGGTTCCCCGAGGAGCACGCGAGCCGCCGCAGCGACTTCGCCCGTGACCGCGCGCGCATCCTGCACTCGAGCGGCTGGCGGCGGCTGTCGCAGAAGACCCAGGTGCTCAGCCCGACCGCCGGTATCGACTTCGCCCGCAACCGGCTGACCCACTCCCTCGAGGTCGCCCAGGTGGGGCGCGAGCTCGCGCAGCGTCTCGGGCTCGACCCGGATGTCGTCGACGCGGCGTGCCTCGCACACGACCTCGGGCATCCACCGTTCGGTCACAACGGGGAGCGTGCGCTCGCCGAGTGGGCGAGCGACATCGGCGGGTTCGAGGGCAACGCGCAGACTCTGCGCCTCGTGACCCGCCTCGAGCCGAAGGTGTTCGACGCGACCCAGTCGTACGGGCTCAACCTCACCCGGGCCTCGCTCGACGCGTCGTGCAAGTACCCGTGGCCGGCCGCGCAGGGCATCCCGGATCCGTCGGGACGCAGCAAGTTCGGCTTCTACGACGACGACACCGCGGTGTTCGAGTGGCTGCGCGCCGGGGCGCCCGAGCGCGTGCGCTGCATCGAGGCGCAGGTGATGGACCTGTCCGACGACATCGCCTACTCGGTGCACGACTTCGAGGATGCGATCGTGAACGGCTTCCTCGACGTGCGGGCCCTCGGCGCGCGGGCCGATCACGACGAGCTCGTCGACTCGATGTTCCGGTGGATCGGCGGCGAGTTCGACCACGACACGCTGATCGCCGCGTTCGATCGGCTCGACAGTCTGGAGTACTGGATCGACGAGTGGGACGGCAGCCGGCGCGACCTCGCGCGGCTCAAGAACCTCACGAGCTTCCTCATCGGCCGGTTCGCCGGGCACGCCGAACGCGCGACCCGCGCCGCCTACCCGCAGGCATCCCTCGCCAGATTCGGCGCACACGTCGTCGTGCCGGCCGAGACGGGCGCCGAGATCGCCGTGCTCAAGGGCATCGTCGCGGCGAACGTCATGTCGACGAACGCGCGTCAGCCGCTGTACTCGCGCCAGCGCGGTGTGCTCACCGAGCTCGCCGACAAGCTTCTCGCGCGTCCCGACGCCCTCGACGTGGGCTTCGCCGCCGATTGGGCGGAGGCGGGTGACGACGCCGCCCGCAAGCGCGTCGTCGTCGACCAGGTCGCGTCGCTCACCGACGTGTCGGCGAACGCCTGGCACGAGCGGCTGATCGGGTGAGCGGAGTCACCCCGCCGCTCGGTCGCGAGCGCGGCATCGTGCTCGCGCTGCTCGGGATCGTGCTCGTCGCGCTCTCGATGCGGTCGGCCGCGGGCGTCATCGGCTCGGTCTTCCCGATCCTGGCCGACGACCTCGGCATGGACGTGGTCGTGCTGTCGGTGCTCGGCGCCGCCCCGCCGTTCGGCTTCGCGCTCGCCGGACTGCTCGTGCCCGGGCTGACCCGCCGCATCGGCCTCGAGGGGTCGCTCATCGCCGCGGTCGCGTTCATCGGCGCGGGGCAGCTGGTGCGCGCGTTCTCCGACGAGGCGATCCTGCTCGTCTCGTCGACGTTCCTCGTCATGGTCGGCATCGGCGCGGCCAACGTGCTGCTGCCGCCGCTCGTGCGCCGCTACGCACCGCGCCGCATCGGCCTCGTGACGGGCAGTTATCTCGTGCTCATGAGCATCTCGGCCTCCACCCCGGCGTTCGTCGGGGTGCAACTGGCCGAGGCGACGGGATGGCGCTTCGCGCTCGGCATCTGGGCGGTGCTCCCGGTGATCGCGATCCTGCCGTGGATCGCGACGGTCGTGCGTCGTCGTGCCGCCCCCGCGGAGCTCATCCCGACCGAGGTCGACGAGGTGGCCGGCATCCGCGAGCCCGGTCCGGTGACCCGGGCCGTCGCGCGCCCGCGCCTGATCGCCGCCTCGCCGACCGCGTGGGCGGTCACCGGCACCCTCGTGCTCAGCTCGATCACGATCTACGTCGCGATGGCGTTCCTGCCGTCGATGCTCATCGCGACCGCGGGCATCCCGCGGGAGGCCGCCGGAGCCGCCCTCGGTCTCGCGCTCGTGCTCGGCATCCCGCAAGCGCTCCTCGTGCCGCTCATCGCGTCGCGTCGCGGTACGACGATCCCGCTCATCGCCGCGGCGGGTGTCTTCACGGTGCTCGGCTGGGGTGGGATGCTGCTGGCCCCGGCCGCCGCGCCGCTGCTCTGGGCGTTCTGCGTCGGCTCGGGCTCGATCGTCTTCCCGCTCGCGCTGCTGCTCGTCAACACCCGCACGCGCGACCACCGCGTGACGGTCTCGGTGAGCGCGTTCGCGCAGGGATTGGCCTACCTCACGGCGGGGGTGTTCTCGCTCGTGCTCGGCGTCATCCACGACGCGACGGGCAGCTGGACGGTGCCCTTCCTCGTGCTCATCGCGACGTCGGGCATCACCATCCCGGTCATCCTCGTGCTGCGCCGCGGCCGCATGATCGACGACGAGCTCTGACCCGGATCACGAGGGGTCGCGTTTGGGGCACACGCGGGCGCTCGTATGCCCCGAACGCGACCCCTCGCGAACGGGCGGGTCAGGGTGAGACGAGGGAGGCCGCGCCGATGAGGGGCGCGTCGCCGCCGAGACCGGCGGGCAGGATGCGCGTGGCGCGCACGAACGGGAACCCCTCGTCGGCGGCCGCACGCACGAGGTCGAGGTAGTCGGGCGCGGAGTGCGAGAAGCCGCCGCCGATCGCGACGACGTCGAGGTCGACGAGGGCGCTCGCGGAGGCGACGGCGAGTCCGACGGCGCGGGCGGTGCGCTCGATGGCCGCGCGCGCGATCGGGTCGGTCGGAGCGGCGGCGGCGAGGTCCTCACCGGTCGCACCGCGCCATCCCTGCGCCTGCGCCCACCGCACGGAACTCGGGCCGGAGGCGACCGCTTCGACGCAGCCCTGACGCCCGCACGGGCACGCGTCGTCGTAGCCCGAAACCTGGATATGACCGATGTGCCCCGCGTTGCCGCTCATCCCGCGGATGCCGCGCCCGTCGAGCACGATCCCCCCGCCGATGCCGGTCGAGACGACCATGCCCATCACGTTCGACGACCCCCGGCCGGCGCCGTAGCGCGCCTCGGCGAGGGTGATGGCGAGCCCGTCGATCGCGAGCACGACCTCGGCCCCGGGCACGGCGGCGGCGACGACATCCCGCAGCGGGTGGTCGCGCCACGCGGGCACGTTGAGCGGCGAGGCGAGGCCGCGCACGGTGTCGACGGGGCCGGCTGAGCCGATGCCCACGGCCTCCACCGACTGTCCGCCGAGCGCCTCCGCGACGACCGCACGTACGGCGTCGTCGAGTTCGGCCGCGGTGGCGACGGGCCCGGTGGGGCGCCGCGCGCGACTCCCGGGAACGAGGATTCCGTCGGTGACGAGGGCGGCTTCGACCTTCGTGCCTCCGAAGTCGACGGCCAGCACGGGCGCTCCACTCACACCCCCAGCGTAGACTTCCTCGGATGGACGCGACGTCGCTGGCCCCGGCCGATCGGGCCGTGAAGCTGCTCGGCGGCGACCTCACCGAGAAGAGCCTCCGGCTGCATCTCGAGGGGTTGTCGGGAGTGGACGCGGTGGGGCTCGAAGCCCGCGCCGCGGGACTCGGAACCCGCTCGATCAAGACCACCTCGAAGGCGCGTGCGCTCGACGAGGTCATCAGACTCATCGACCTCACGACCCTCGCGGGCGACGACACCCCCGGCAAGGTGCGCTCGCTCGTCGCGAAGGCGATCACGCCCGACGCGACCGACCCGTCGACGCCGCGCGTCGCCGCGGTGTGCGTCTACAACGACATGGTCGGCGTCGCGGTGGAGGCGCTCGGCGCGATGCACGGCGACCCGGATGACGGACTCATCTCGGTCGCGGCCGTCGCGACCGCGTTCCCGAGCGGACGCGCGTCGCTGCGGGTGAAGCTCGCCGACACCGAGGATGCCGTCGCCGCCGGCGCCGACGAGATCGACATGGTCCTCGACCGCGGCGCGTCCCTCGCCGGCAACTACGGCAAGGTCTTCGAGGAGATCGTCGCCGTCAAGGAGGCGTGCCGCCGCGCCGACGGCTCGTACGCGAGCCTCAAGGTCATCCTCGAGACGGGCGAGCTCAACACCTACGACAACGTGCGCCGCGCATCCTGGCTCGCGATCCTCGCCGGCGGCGATTTCATCAAGACGTCGACCGGCAAGGTGCAGCCCGCCGCGACGCTGCCCGTGACGCTGCTCATGCTGCAGATCGTCGGCGAGTGGCACCGCCTCACGGGCGAGAAGGTCGGCGTCAAGCCGGCCGGCGGCATCAAGTCGTCGAAAGACGCGATCAAGTACCTCGTGACGGTCGCCGAGACGGTGGGCGAGGAGTGGCTGCAGCCGCACCTGTTCCGCTTCGGCGCCTCGACGCTGCTCAACGACGTGCTCATGCAGCGGCAGAAGCTCGCAACCGGTCGCTACAGCGGCCCCGACTACGTGACGGTGGACTGACCATGGCCAAGAAGGACGTCTCTCGGTCGTCGAGCGGTGGATCGAGTAGCGCGGAGCGCGTGTCGAGATCTAGCGCGCCAGCGCGTGTCGAGACGCCGACCCCGTTCCTCGACTACGCCCCGGCGCCCGAGTCGACGAGCATCCTGCACCTCAAGAAGTCGTACGGGCTGTTCATCGACGGCGACTTCGTCGACGGCTCGGGTTCGGGCTTCTCGACGATCTCGCCGGCGACCGAGAAGAAGATCGCCGAGATCGCGATGGCGACGTCCGCCGACGTCGACAAGGCGGTGGCCGCCGCGCGCCGCGCCTACGAGAAGACCTGGTCGAAACTGCCGGGTGCCGAGCGCGGCAAGTATCTCTTCCGCATCGCGCGTCTCGTGCAGGAGCGAGCGCGAGAGCTCGCGGTGGCCGAGAGTCTCGACAACGGCAAGCCCATCAAGGAGAGCCGGGATGTCGACGTCCCCCTCGTCGCCGCGTGGTTCTTCTACTACGCAGGTTGGGCCGACAAGCTCGACCACGCGGGTCTCGGTTCGTCGCCGCGCGCCCTCGGCGTCGCCGCGCAGGTCATCCCGTGGAACTTCCCGCTGCTCATGCTCGCCTGGAAGGTCGCACCCGCCCTCGCCGCGGGCAACACCGTCGTGCTCAAGCCCGCCGAGACGACGTCGCTCAGCGCGATGATCTTCGCCGAGATCCTGCAGCAGGCCGAGCTGCCCAAGGGCGTCGTCAACATCGTCACCGGCGCGGGGGAGACGGGTGCGGCGCTCGTGCGGCATCCGGACGTCAACAAGGTCGCGTTCACCGGGTCGACCGCCGTGGGGCGCGAGATCGCGAAGGCCGTCGCCGGCACGGGCAAGAAGCTCACGCTCGAACTCGGCGGCAAGGCGGCCAACATCGTCTTCGACGATGCCCCGATGGAGCAGGCCGTCGAAGGCATCGTCAACGGCATCTTCTTCAACCAGGGCCACGTGTGCTGCGCGGGCAGCCGCCTGCTCGTGCAGGAGAACGTGCACGACGAGGTCGTGGCGCGCCTCAAGGATCGGCTCTCGACGCTCCGGCTCGGCGACCCGCTCGACAAGAACACCGACATCGGCGCGATCAACTCGAAAGAGCAGCTCGACCGCATCCGCACCCTCTCCGATATCGGCGAGCAGGAGGGTGCCGAGCGCTGGAGCGCGCCGTGCGACATCCCGAAGAACGGGTTCTGGTTCGCGCCGACGATCTTCACCGGCGTGCAGGCGTCGTCGACGATCGCCCGCGAGGAGATCTTCGGCCCCGTGCTCTCGGTGCTCACGTTCCGCACCCCCGCCGAGGCGATCACGAAGGCGAACAACACCCCGTACGGCCTCTCGGCGGGCATCTGGAGCGACAAGGGTTCGAAGATCCTCGCCGTCGCCGACCAGTTGCGCGCGGGCGTCATCTGGGCGAACACGTTCAACCGCTTCGACCCCGCGTCGCCGTTCGGCGGCTACAAGGAGTCGGGCTACGGCCGCGAGGGCGGACGCCACGGCCTCGCCGCCTACCTGAAGGGAGCGGGCGCGTGAGCCGGCTGAGCATCCCCAAGACCTACAAGCTCGCGATCGGCGGCAAGTTCCCGCGCAGCGAGTCGGGTCGCACCTACGAGGTGACGACGCCGAAGGGCGCGTTCCTCGCGAACGCGTCGCTCGCCTCCCGCAAAGACGCTCGGGATGCCGTGGTCGCCGCACGCGCGGCGGTGGCGGGCTGGGCAGGTGCGACGGCCTACAACCGCGGGCAGGTGCTCTACCGCATCGCCGAGCTGCTCGAGGGCCGTCGGGAGCAGTTCGTCGAGGAGCTGCGACTGTCGGAAGGATCGTCGGCCTCCGGCGCGACCAAGCAGGTGGATGCCGCCATCGACGCGTGGGTCTGGTACGCGGGATGGACCGACAAGTACACGCAGGTCGCCGGATCGGGCAACCCGGTCGCGGGGCCGTACTTCAACCTCTCGGTGCCCGAGCCGACCGGCGTCGTCGTGGTCGTCGCGCCGCAGGGCGTGGCAGGAGGGTCGCTCCTGGGCTTCGTGAACGTCGTCGCCCCGGCGCTCGTCGCGGGCAACACGGTCATCGCGATCGCCGACGAGAAGCGCCCGCTGTCGGCGATCTCCCTCGCCGAGGTGCTCGCCACGAGCGACGTGCCCGGGGGAGTGGTCAACGTGCTCACCGGATCGCCGGCGGAGCTCATCCCGTGGCTCGCGTCGCACGCCGACGTCAACGCGCTCGACCTCGCCGGTGCCGGCGCGCTCGACTGGATCGACTACGAGATCGCCGCCGCCGACACGCTCAAGCGTGTGCTGTCGCCCGAGCCCGGCATCCCGTCGCTCGCGCTGAACCGCATCCTCGCGTTCACCGAGACGAAGACCGTCTGGCACACCAAGAGCCTGATCTGACCCCAGCTCTCGGTGGTCGAGTAGGCCGCGCAGCGGCCGTGTCGAGACCTACCGCGGCGTGATCTCGTCGAGGTAGGCGTACGCCTCCTCGAGCAACGAGCGCCACACGGCATCCGGGGCATCCCCGGCGGCGACCACCCACTCCCGCATTTCCCGACCGCGCATGACCATCGGCACGGCTTCGCCCGCTGCCACGCGAGCCGCCACGCGCGCTTCGGGGATCTTCACCATGAGCCCACCGTCGTGCACCGCGACGGCGAAGATCTTGCCGCGCACGCGCAACCCGATGGTGGAGAACATCCGCCCCCAGTCGACACCGGGTCGCGCGAGGTAGTCGTCGGCGAAGCCTTCGAGCCGCGCCTGGGCCGCGTCGAGCGCGGGGTTCTTCGTCACGGTCTCAGCATGCCGTTCGCACGAGCTCCCCGGAAGGTCACGGAATGGTGAACAGGAGGTAACGGAACGGTAACGGCTCGTGTTAGTGTCGAGCACCCGCAACGACGCGGGTGTCCCGAAACCCGAGGGATGAGCATGCCCCGAGCTCTGTCCGCCGACCCCGCGCACGCGCGCTCGCGCGTCCCGATCGCACTCGCCACGACCGCCGTCCTGAGCGCCATCCTGGTACTCGCCCCTCTCGCGCCCGGCGTGATCGGCACCGAGGCCGCGGGGTCGAGCGCCCTGCGCACCACCGACGCGCTGCCCTACGTGACGGCGCACCGCGGCGAATCGGCGACCACGCCGGAGAACACGATGCCCGCGTTCCGCGCCGCCGTCGACAACGGCGCCGACCTTGTCGAGACGGACGTGCAACTCACCGCCGATCGCATCCCGGTGCTCCTGCACGACACGACGGTCGACCGCACGACCGACGGCACCGGCCTCGTCGGCGAGCTGACCTTCGCCGAGGTGCGCGCCCTCGACGCGGGTTCCTGGTACGACGTCCAGTACACGGGCGCACGCGTGCCGCTCTTCGACGAGCTGCTCAACTACCTCGTGCTCGAGGCGACCGAGGTGCGAGCGCTCGTCGAGCTCAAAGGCACCTGGGATGTCGACGAGACCCGCCTGCTCGTGAGCAGCGTGCGCGCGCGGGGCCTGAGCGACCGCGTCGCCTTCGCGAGTTTCTCGGAGAAGTCGCTGCTGGCGCTGCGGGAGTCGGGCCCGGAGTTCGCGCGCGCCCTGCTCATCTCGGAGCTGCCCGACGACCCGGTGGCCGCCGCCGCCCGAGTGGGGGCGATCGCGATCATGACCCGACTCGACTCCGTGCAGGCGCGACCCGAGGTCGTGAAGGAACTCCGGGCCGCCGGCCTCAGCATCCTCATCTACACCCTCAACGACGAGGAGCTGTGGGATGTCGCCTACCGCCTCGGCGTCGACGGCATCATCACCGACCGCACGGGCGGCCTGGGGTCGTGGATGAAGGGCTCGGTCGCGCCCTGACGCGCTACGCCGTCTCGAGCAGCGACCGGTAGAACACGATGCCGCGGAGGTAGGCGTCGACGCGGATGCTCTCGTCGATCGCGTGCAGGCCCGCGAGCTCGGCCTTCGACAACTCGAACGGCGTGAAGCGGTAGACCGCGGGCGTCAGCCGGGTGAAGTGGCGGCCGTCAGTCGCTCCGAGCATCGCGTAGGGCACCGCGACGGCGTCCGGATGCGAGACACCGAGCGCCTCCACGAGTCGATCCCACGCTCGTCCCGTCGTGGGTGCGACGGGCGGCGGGTCGCCCCCGGCGACGACCCGCACGGCGATCTGCTCGTCGGCGATGTCTCGGCGGATGCGGGCGACCTCGTCGTCGAGCGTCGACCCCACGGCGACGCGCAGGTTGACCGTGGCGGTCGCCACCTCGGGCAGCACGTTGTCGGCCGCCGCACCGCGCAGCCGGGTCACGACGCGCGTCGTGCGGATGAGGGCGTTCGCCTCGTCGGTGCCGGATGCCAGCGCCCGCAGCAGCACCGGTCGGAAGAGCTTCGGATGCCGGTAGGCGAGCCCCACGATCCCGCGCGCGCGGCGGCCGAGCGCGGCGAACATCGGGTACGCCGTCGGTGGCAGGTGCGCGGGGGGTTGCTGCGAGACCCGCTGGATGGCGCGGGCGAGCCGCAGGGTCGCGGTGCGTCCTGAGCGTGGCGGATGCGCCGCGTGACCACCGGCTTCGGTGGCGCGCAGCTCGATCGTCGCGACGCCCTTCTCGGCGATGCCGATCGCGGCCGTCGGCTCGCTCACGCCGGGGAACTGCCCCTGCACGACCGCGCCGCCTTCGTCGAGCACGAAGTCGACGGCGACGCCGCGGGCGAGCAGCAGGTCGACCGCGGCCTCCGCCGCCGAGCCCTGCACCTCCTCGTCGCCGCCGAACGACAGGTACACGTCGTGCTGCGGCTGGAAGCCGGACTCGAGCAGCGACTCCACGGCTTCGAGGATGCCGCCGAGCGCACCCTTGTCGTCGATCGTGCCGCGTCCCCACAGTCGGCGCGCGCCATCCGGGTCGGTCGTCAAGGCGGCGTCGAACGGCTCGTGCTGCCAGCCGTCCTCGTCGGCCGGCACGACATCCCAGTGCGCCATGACGATGAGCGCGTCGCCCCGGTCGGTGCCCGGCCAGCGGTAGAGCAGCCCCGTGTCGCCGACGCGCTCGAGCTCGAGCGCCGCGTGCACGCGCGGGTAGAGCTCGGAGAGCAGCACCGGGAAGCGGGCGAACGCGTCGGAGTCCTGCAGGTCGCGGTCGGTGCGCGAGACGGTGGGAACGCGGATGAGGGCGCGCAGGCGTTCGACGACGGCTTCGGAGTCCACCCGACCGATCGTATTCGGTGGTCGAGCGCGCCCTCCCTCGGTGGTCGAGTAGCCGCCGCAGGCGGCGTGTCGAGACCCCGCCGCGTGTCAACCCTCCGCGGATCTTCGTCCCCCGCGTTTACCGTTCGACGATGGAGTCCCTCTGGCAGACCGACGCTCCCGCGATCCCGTCCGATCCGCTGCCGCGCGAGAACGACATCGTCGACGTCGCGGTGATCGGCGGCGGTCTCGCCGGACTCGCGGCGGCCCTCCTGCTCGCCCGGGCAGGCCGATCGGTCGTCGTGCTCGAAGCGCGGCAGCTGGGCGAGGGCACCACGGGCCGCACGACCGCGAAGGTGAGCCTGCTGCAGGGCACGATGCTGCAGCGCATCCGGGAGCGCTCCACCTCGGTCGTGCTCGACGCGTACGTGCGCAGCCAACGGGCGGCGTTCGAGTGGCTCGAGACGTTCGCCGCCGAGCAGTCGGTACCCTTCGAGCGTCGGGATGCCGTCACGACGGCCCTGCGGCCCGGCGACTTCGAGAGCGTCGTACTCGAGCACCGGCTCGCCCGGGCGCACGGACTCGCGACGGCGATCTCCGACGCCGACGAACTGCCCGTGCCGACGTTCGGAGCGGTGCGGCTGCCCGGGCAGGCGCAGGTGGAGCCGATCGCGCTGCTCGCCGCCCTCGTGCGCGAACTGCGGGCATCCGGCGGCACGTTCGTCCAGGATGCCCGCGTCACCGCCGTCAGCGCCCACCGCTTCTCCCACGAGCCCGCCGTGGTCACCGTGGGGGAGGGGCGAGTGCGGGCACGGTCCGTCGTGGTGACGACCGGCATGCCGATCCTCGACCGCGGCCTCTACTTCACGAAGGTCGCCGCGCACCGCAGCTACGCGGCCGCGTGGCGCGTGCCCGACGACGAGGTGCCGTCGGCGATGTACCTCGGCGTGGGCGAGCCGACCCGGTCGATCCGGGATGCCCGCGGCCTGCTGCTCACGGGAGGCTTCGGACACCACGTGGGGCGGCATCCGTCACCCCGAGCCGCGGCCGACGCACTCGCCGACTGGACGCGCACCGGCTGGCCCGACGCGGAACTCGTCACCGAATGGTCGGCCCAGGACATGATGAGCCCGCACGGGGTGCCGTTCGTCGGCTGGCTGCCGCGCGGAGCGGGACGCATCTACCTGGCGACGGGCTTCTCGAAGTGGGGCATGACGAACGCGATCGCGACGGCGCTGACGCTCGCGGACGACCTCACCGGCGGCGGACTGGACTGGCAGGCCACCCTGCACCGTCGCCCGACCCTGCCGCGAGCGCTCGCCACCGGCCTCGGCGAGAACGCCGCCGTCGCCGCCTGGTACGCGCGCGGCTGGTTCCGGGGCCTCACCCGGCCGCTCCCGGCATCCGTCGCCGAGGGTCGCGGCGAGGTGGGTCGGGTCGGGATGCTGCCCACGGGCCGCTCGAACGTCGACGGGGTCTCGCGTGATGTGTGCGCCGTGTGCCCTCACCTCGGCGCAGTGCTGCAGTGGAACGACTTCGAGCGTTCGTGGGACTGCCCCGCCCACGGTTCGCGTTTCGCCCCCGACGGCGCCCTCCTCGACGGCCCCGCCACGCGCCCCCTGCGCTCTACTTCGGTGGTCGAGTAGCCGCCGCAGGCGGCGTGTCGAGACTCGCGGTGCGTGTCACTTCGGTGGTCGAGTAGCCGCCGCAGG
>NZ_JBMRCP010000046.1:0-48802 GCF_057350545.1 Pseudolysinimonas sp.
CACCCCGAGGTGTTCGACCTGCTGCTGCAGGTGCTCGACGACGGGCGCCTCACCGACGGCCAGGGCCGCACGGTCGACTTCCGCAACACGATCCTCATCCTCACCTCGAACCTCGGCTCGCAGATCCTGGTCGACACCGACCTGCCCTGGGAGCAGCGGGAGCAGGCGGAGAAAGACCTCGTGGGGCAGGCGTTCAAGCCCGAGTTCGTGAACCGGCTCGACGACATCGTCGTGTTCTCGCCGCTCTCGACCGACGATCTGGGCCAGATCGTGTCGCTCTACATCGACCGGCTCGAGCGCCGGCTCGCCGAGCGGCGGCTGTCGCTCGCGGTGACGCCCGACGCGCGATCGTGGCTCGCCGAGCGCGGGTACGACCCGATCTACGGGGCGCGACCGCTGCGGCGGCTCATGCAGCACGAGATCGACGACAAGCTCGCGCGGGCGCTGCTCGGCGGCGAGATCCGGGATGGCGACACCGTGCGGGTCGACCTCGCGGGTGACGCGTTGACCGTCGAGCGTCTCGACGCCTCGGTGGTCGAGTAGCGGCGCAGCCGCGTGTCGAGACCGGAACTCACCCGAGCGCGGCGATGACCTCGCGCTCGAACAGCTCGACGCCCGAGCGATCCCAGGCCGACTCCGGGAAGTAGTGGATGCTGTAGCCGAGCCCGAGGGCGCGGCGTTCCTGCAGCACCTCGACGATCTGCTCGGGGGTGCCGGCGAGCCCCTCCTTGCCGCCCGGCACGCGGTACTGGGCGACGAGGTTCGCGGCCCCCTGCTCGCCGAGGTGCGGCACCATCCGGGCCTCGTAGGAGTCGATGCGCTGCTGCACGTCGGCCTCGGTCGTTCCGATGATCGTGTTGAAGTTGCTCGACCGCGTGATGGCGTCGAAGTCGGTGCCGTGCTTCGCGCAGTGACCGCGCAGGATCTCGCTCTTGCGGGCGAACTCCTCGGCCCCGCCGTTGAAGTTCGTGTACCGCGCGTGCTGCGCCGCGATGCGCAGCGTCACCTTCTCGCCGCCGCCGGCGACCCACAGCGGGATGCCGCCCTCCTGGATCGGGAGCGGCCGCACGATCGCGCCGTTGACCTGGTAGTGCTCACCGTCGAGGTCGGCGTGGCCCTGCGTCCACGCCTGGCGCAGGATCTGCACGCCCTGGTCGAGCATCCGCAGCCGCTCGGGCGCGTCGGGGAAGCCGTAGCCGTAGGCACGCCACTCGTGCTCGTACCACCCGGCGCCGATGCCCATCTCGAGGCGCCCACCCGACACGTGGTCGACGGTCGCGGCGACCTTCGCGAGGTAGGCGGGGTTGCGGTACGCCATGCACGTGCACATCTGGCCGAGCCGGATGCGGTCCGTCACCGCCGCGAACGCCGCCATGAGCGTCCACGCCTCGTGCGTCGCCTCCTCGCTCGGCACGGGCGTCGTGTGGAAGTGGTCGTACACCCAGAGTGACTCCCACGGCCCGGCGTCGGCCGCGAGCGCGAGGCGCTTCATGGTCGCCCATTGCTCGGCGTCGGGGATGCCGACGAGATCGAACCGCCAGCCCTGGGGGATGAATAGACCGAAGCGCATGCTTCGACCCTACGGCGACGGCACAGGCCGTGAGACATGCACAAGATGCGTGTACAGTGTGTTCACTTCTCTCGAAAGGCGAGCATGCGCCTCCGCACCGTGATCCTGACCCTCCCCGTCGTCGCCCTGCTCACCCAACCGCTGTGGGCACCGCAGTTCGGGGCCGGCATCCTCGGCGAAGTCGCCGCGCTCGGCCCCGTCGGCGCGTCGATCGCCGTCGTCGTGTTCTTCGGCCTCGTCGCGCTCTACGTGCTCACCCTGCGGCGGCTCCTCCTCGCCTTGCGCCCCGACACGTGGCCGCGCACGCCGCGATCGCTCTGGCTCATGTTCGCCATCCCTCTCAACTTCGTCGAAGACATCGAGATCGTCGGTGACCTCGCCCGCGGGATGCGCCGTGACGGCGTCCTGCCGGTAACCGCCGTGCGGGTCTGGCACGCGGTCGGGATCGCCTGGTGCGTGCTGCAGATCGCCTCGCTGTTGCCCGGCCCCGCGGGACTCGCCGGTGGCGCCGGGGCGCTGGTGCTCTGGGTAGGTCACTGGGCGCACACGACGCACCTCATCCGCCGCCGCCGCACGGCAGACTGAGGGGATGCCGTCGCCCCGCTTCGAGCGTGCCGCACCCGAGCTGCGCGCCCGCGTGCTCGAGGCCGTCCAGGCGGCGGCCGAACGCGGCGGCCTCGACAAGGTCGCCCTTCTGCCTGTTCTCGCTGACGCCGGATTGTCCCGCTCAGCCGGGTACACCTACTTCGACGGACGCGACGAGCTCGTCGACTGGGCCATCGACGAGACCGTCCGCCACGCCACCGATGTCGTCGGGGAGTGGCAGCCCGTCGCCGACGACGCAGCCTTCTGGGCGGCGCTCTCCGACGCGGCTGCGCGGCTGCGGGCGCACGTGAGCGGACGACCGGCGCGTGGCATCCTGCTCGCCGCCGCGACCTCCCCGCGTCGCGACGACCGGCCGCGGCCCGACCCGACGACCTGGCTCACCGCGGCCTTCGCCGACGCCCGTCGACTCGGGCTCGTGACCTCGCCGCTCGATCCGCGCGTGCTCGAGCGAGTCACGGTCGCCGCAGTCGTCGCGCTCGACGAACTCGAACTGGCCGAAGCGGGCCAGGTGAGCAACGACGACATCGCGGCCGTGCTGCGCTCGCTCTGGTCCGCCTCCGCGCGCTGACCGCCCGGGCGCCGACGCCCGTCAGTCGGCTCGGGATGCGGGAGCCTCGGGAGTGACCGGCTTGCTCGAGAGCGTGACCTTGCCGTCGATCGCGCCGACGGCGGCGGCTTCAGCGGCGGTGTCGTCGCCGTACGAGTAGGTGTGGTGCAGCTCGACCGGCGCCGAGGCGTCGCCGGTCTTCTTCTTCTGCCGCGCACGGTAGACGAGGTTGAGCACCTCGACGACCACGGCGAACGCCATCGGTACGTAGATGAGCGCCTTGTCGACCTTGATGCCGAACCCGTCGACGATGAGGAACACACCGATCATCACGAGGAACGCGAGCGCGAGCAGCTTCACCGAGGGGTGCTTGTTGACGAACGTGAAGATGTGCTTCGACGCGAACAGCATGATGCCGAACGAGAGCACGACGGCGGTGATGATGACGAGCAGGTTGTCGACCATGCCGACGGCGGTGATGACCGAGTCGAACGAGAACACGAGGTCGATGACGAAGATCTGGCCGAGCACGGCGGCGAGGGTCGCGGTCTTCGTCGATCCGACACCGTGGTCGGCACCCTCGAGCTTCTCGTGGATCTCCTTGACGGCTTTGTAGATGAGGAAGAGCCCACCGCCGATGAGGATGAGGTCGCGGCCGGAGAACCCGTAGCCGGCGATCTCGAACAGGTCGCTCTTGAGCGAGATGATCCACGACGCCGCGAACAGCAGGCCGATGCGGCCGAGCATCCCGAGCGTGAGCCCGATGTTGCGGGCGAGGGCCTGCTGCTTCACGGGCAGCTTGCTTGCGAGGATCGAGATGAAGATGACGTTGTCGACGCCGAGCACGAGCTCGAGCACGAAGAGGGTCAGGAACGCCACGATGAGCTCGGGCGTGAAGTCGAGGGAGAATTCCACACTCGCACGGTAGCGGAGTACTTGCTGAGAGCATCCCCGGTGAGGCGCATGCGATACTGCATGCATGGTTGCATTGCAGATTCGCGACGTGCCGATCGAGGTGCGCGATGAGCTCGCCGCGGCTGCAGCCGAACGCGGGGTCTCGCTCCAGGTGTTCCTGAGGGAGGTCATCCAGCGCGCCGCGGACTCGGCGCACAACCGCCGGCTCGTGCAGGAGTGGCCGGTGGCCAACGTCTCCGGCGTCGACATCGCGGCGCTGATCCGCGAGGGCCATGAGGAACGGGATGCGCGCATCCTCGATTCCGTAGTCGGGATCGACCGCGACGCGTGATCGTCGTCGACGCCTCCGCGTTCGTCGCGGGCTTGACCGAGACCGATGCGCCGGGCGACGCGGCCCGAGCACACCTGACGCGGGACTCGCATTGGGCGGTGCCGCAGCACTTCCACCTCGAGGCGAGTCAGGCCCTTCGCGGCTTGTGGCTGAAAGGCCTTCTCGACGACGAGCAGTTCGACGCGTGCATCGCCCGGTTGCGCGACACCAGGTTCGACGTCTGGCCGACCGTCGAGCTGCTGCCGCGCGTCCGTCAGCTCGCCGCGAACGCGACAGCGTACGACGCGGCCTACGTCGCGCTCGCCGAAGACACGGGGGCGGTGCTGCTGGCGGCCGACTCAAAGCTCGCTCGGATCCCGGGCATCCGGTGCCGGGTGATCGTCGCGGAGTAGCGTCGAAGGGTGCGCGCGACCTCGATCTACGGCCCGAAGGACATCCGGTTCGAGGAGGTGCCCGATCCGGTGCTCCTCACCGACGACGACGCGATCGTGCGGGTCGTCGCGTCGTGCGTGTGCGGCTCCGACCTCTGGCCATACCGCGGCGTCATCTCGTCGCGCGGTCGCATCGGTCACGAGTTCATCGGCGTCGTCGAGCAGGTCGGCGCCGGCGTCGCGAAGGTGACGGTGGGCGATTTCGTGATCGCGCCGTTCTACGTGTGCGACGGCACATGCGCCAACTGCGTCAACGGGTTCACGACATCGTGCCTGCAGGGCTCGTGGTGGGGCGGCGACGACCGGCGCGGGCATCCCGCCGACGGCGGCCAGGGCGAGCTGGTGCGTGTTCCCCTCGCCGACGGCACCCTCGCGGTCATGCCCGGGCCGGTCGACGAGGCGCTCATCCCGCACCTGCTCACGCTCTCCGACGTGATGGGCACGGGGCACCACGCCGCCGTCTCCGCCGGCGTGCAGCCGGGCGACTCCGTGGTGGTCGTGGGTGACGGGGCGGTCGGACTGTGCGGGGTGCTCGCCGCATCCCGCCTCGGCGCGGGTCGCATCGTCGCGATGTCGCGGCACGAGTCGCGCGCCGCCCTCGCCCGCGAGTTCGGGGCGACGGATGTCGTCGCCCAGCGTGGGGAGGAGGGCATCCGCATCATCCACGAGATGTTCGACGGCGTCGGCGCGATCCGTGTGCTCGAGTGCGTCGGAACCGAGGAGGCGATGGCGCAGGCGCACGGGTCGGCGCGCCCCGGCGGTCAGGTCGGCTTCGTCGGCGTTCCGCACCTCAACCCCGAGCTCAAGTTGCGGCCCTGGTTCAGCAAGAACGTCGGCCTGCGCGGCGGCGTCGCGCCCGTGCGCAACTACGTCGAGGAGCTGCTGCCCGAGGTGCTCTCGGGGGCGCTGCAGCCGGGCAAGGTGTTCGACCTCGAGCTGCCGCTCTCGGAGGTCGCCGAGGCGTACGCGGCGATGGACGAGCGCCGTGCGATCAAGGTGCTCCTGCGCCCCTAGCCGCAATCGGAGGTCGAGTAGCCGCGCAGCGCCGTGTCGAGACCACGAGCAGGGTCTCGACACGCGCCTTCGGCGCTACTCGACCACCGAGCGCGGTCAGCTGCCGGCGATGATCGCGTCGCGCACCTTCTTGCGGAGCACCTTCCCGATGAGCGACTTCGGCAGCTCGTCGACCGTCACGACGCGGCGGGGCACCTTGTAGGGGGTGAGGATGCTGCGCGCGTGCGCACGGAGGGCGTCGGCATCCACCGTCTTGCCCTCCTCGGGCACCACCGCGGCGACGACCTCCTCCTCGCCGTCGGCATCCGGGATCCCGACGATCGCGATGTCGGCGACGCCGTCGAAGCCGCGCAGGATGTCTTCCACCTCGCTCGGCGCGACCTTGAAGCCGCCGACGATGATCATCTCCTTGATGCGGTCGACGATCGTCACGAAGCCCTCGGCGTCGACCTGCACGATGTCGCCCGTGCGGAACCAGTCGCCCGAGAACACGGCCGCGGTCTCGTCGGGCTTCTTCCAGTAGCCGCGCATGACCTGCGGTCCGCGCACCCAGAGCTCTCCCGGCTCGCCGGCGGCGACATCCTGCAGCGTCTCGGGATCGACGACCCGCAGCTCGGTGTTCGGCAGCGGGAGGCCGACGGTGCCCGCCTTGCGGGTGGGCGCGACCGGGTTGGCCATCAGCACCGGGCTCGTCTCGGAGAGTCCGTAGCCCTCGACGAGGTAGCCGTGCGTCTCGGCCTCCCACGGCTCGACGACGCGCGCCGAGAGCGGCATCGCGCCCGAGATGGAGATCTGGATGCCGTCGAGCGACACGCCCTTCTCCTTCGCCGCGATCGTGAGGCGCTCGATGATCGGCGGCACCGCCGGCAGGAACGTCGCCGGCCGCTTCTTCACGACCGGCAGCACCAGGTCGGGGTCGAAGCGCGGGAACATCACGAGCCGCGCGCCCATGCTCATCGCGAAGGTGAGGCACAGCGTCAACCCGTAGGCGTGGAAGAGCGGCAGCACCGCGTAGACGACCGAGGTGCCGCGGGGCACGTCGGGCACCCAGGCGCGGGCCTGGGCGGCGTTGATGCCGAGGTTCAGGTGGCTGAGGGTCGCACCCTTGGGGTGCCCCGTCGTGCCCGAGGTGTACTGGATGAGCGCGACGTCGTCGACGCCGGGGCCGGGGATCGTCGACGAGACGGGAGTCTCGGCGAACAGCTTCTCCCACGGCACCGTGCCCGTCACCGCGGTGGTGAGCGCGGCGCGGCTCTCGCGCGCCTTCGCGATCGGCAGCCGCAGCAGCAGGCGCATCCGCAGCGGCATGGCGCGCGTCATGTCGACGCTCACGATGTGGTCGACCGCGACGTCGGCGGGGAAGTCCTGGATGGTGGCCACCATCTTGTCCCACGCGATGACGACCTTCGCCCCGTGGTCTTCGAACTGATGGCGCAGCTCGCGCGGCGTGTAGAGCGGGTTGTGCTCGATGACGATGCCGCCGAGGCGCAGCACCGCGTAGAAGGCGACGACGTGCTGCGGGCAGTTCGGCAGCACGAGCGCGACGGTGTCGCCCTTGCTCACCCCGAGCCGACGGAGCCCCTCGGCGGCGCGGTCGATCTGCTCGCCGAGCTCGGCGTACGTCGTCTCCCGGCCGAAGAACTCGAGCGCCGGACGGTCGGGGTAGGTGCGCACCGACTCCGCGATGAGGTCGGCGAGCGACGTCGTGGGCAGGGGGAGCTCGTGCGGAACGCCGGGGGCGTAGGAGTCGAGCCAGGGACGGGACGGATCGGTGGGCTGCTTCGCGGTGGCGGTCACGACTCCAGCGTCGCACGTCGCAGATGCCTCAGATGCATCTCGGTCTGCGCGAGCGCCGACAGCCGCAGGAACCCGACGAGCCCGTCCCAGCCGCCCGTCCACGACACCCGGGTCGCGATCTCCCAGACGGTCGCGCCGGAGTCCGCCTCGGTGAGGGCGGCGATCTCGGCGCTGCGCCGACGGTGCCGCTCCGCGATCTGCGTCGCACGGGCGCCGACCCCGCGGAAGCGCTCACCGTGACCCGGCACCACCTCGGCGTCGTCATATCCCGCGATCAGCTCGTACGCCTCGAGTGCCGCCCCGAGCGGATCGTCGTCGTCGGTGAACCCGCCGAGCCCGAGCCCGGGATTGACGATGGGCAGCACGTGGTCGCCGGTGAGCAGCAGCCCGGCGCCCTCGTCGTGGAGGCAGATCGAGCCGGCGGTGTGTCCGGGCGTATGCACGACCCTGACGGTGCGGCCCGGGATCGGCAGCACGTCGCCGTGCTCGACGAGGATGTCGCCCGCGAGGTCGGTCGGCTGCGACCGCGGCACGACGCTCGAGCGCACCTCCTCGACGTACTCCGGCGGCACGCCCCAGCGCGCGATCGTCGCCTCGGGTTCCGGGTAGAGCGGTCGGCGCAGCGCCTCGTTCTCGAGGCGGTGCACGACGATCGGGATGTCGTGCTCGGTGCGCAGGCGCGTCGCGAGACCGAGATGGTCGGGATGCAGGTGGGTCGCCGTCATCGTGCGCACGTCGGCGAGGGTGAAGCCGGCATCCGCGAGTCCCGCCTCGAGCCGCGCGGCGTTGTCGGGAGTGTCCCAGCCCGGGTCGACGAGGTGCACACCGCCCGCGTCGTCCGCGATGAGCACGCAGTTGGTGGTCTCGACGACTCCGCGGTGCGGCAGCGGCAGCTCGACGAGCCACACGCCCTCGGCGACGCGCTGCGTCACGCCAGCTCGGCGCGGATGATCTCCACGAAGGTGTCGACGTCGGCCTCGGTCGTGTCGAACGCGGTCATCCACCGCACCTGGCCGGCGGCGCGGTCCCAGTCGTAGAAGCGCACCTTTTCGCGGATGCGGTCGGCTGCGGAGTTGTCGAGCACCGCGAAGACGGCATTCGCCTGCGTCGGCTGACTGAACGACAGGCCGGGCAGCGCGAGCTCCTCGAGCGCCCCGCGCAGGCGGGCGGCCATCGAGTTGGCGTGCGCGGCCGAGGCCAGCCCCAGCCCGCCCTCGAACAGCGCGAGCAGCTGCGCCGAGGCGAAGCGCATCTTGCTCGCGAGCTGCATCGTCGTCTTGCGCAGGAACACGATCCCGTCGACCCGGGACTGGTCGAGCACGACGACCGCCTCGGCACCCAGGAGGCCGTTCTTCGTGCCGCCGAGGCTCAAGATGTCGACGCCCGCGTCGACGGTGAACTCGCGGAAGGGCACGCCGAGTGCGGCGGCGGCGTTCCACAGGCGGGCGCCGTCCATGTGCAGGGCCATCCCGTGCTCGTGGGCGAAGTCGGCGATCGCGCGCACCTCGTCGGGCGTGTAGAGCGTGCCGAGCTCCGTGGTCTGGGTGATGCTCACGGCGAGCGGTTGGGCGCGGTGCTCGTCTCCCCAGCCCCACGCCTCGGTCGCGATGAGCTCCGGGGTGAGCTTGCCGTCGGGCGTCGGCACGACGAAGAGCTTGAGGCCGGTGACCTTCTCCGGCGCGCCGCCCTCGTCGGAGTGGATGTGGGCCGTCGTCGTCGCGACGACAGCCCCCCAGCGCGGCAACAGCGAGGTGAGCGAGACGACGTTCGCACCCGTGCCGTTGAACACCGGGAACACCTCGGCGTCGGCGCCGAACTGCTCGCGCACGACCTCGGCGAGGCGGGCGGTGTAGACGTCTTCGCCGTACGACACCTGGTGCCCGCCGTTGGCGGCCGCGATCGCCGCGAGCACCTCGGGGTGCACCCCCGCGTAGTTGTCGGACGCGAACCCGCGCCAGTTCGGATCGTGGAGGGTGGTCACGGCTCCATCGTGCCACCGGGCGCGGCACGGCGCTGCGCGCGACCCTTGAGGATGCGCCAGATCGCGATCCCGGCGCCGATGAGCACGACGGCGTCGTCGCCGAAACCGAGAGGCCCGGCGATGATCTCCGGGATGAGGTCGATGGGCGAGGCGCCGTAGAGCAGCGCGCCCGCGCCGATGAGGACGGCCTTGAGGGTCGAGTAGTCGCGCTTCATGGCCGACAGGCTACCCGGCGGCCCACTCCTTGACCTGAGCGACGATGCGGGCCGCGTGCGGTCCGCCGACCGCGACCTGCAGGTCGGTGACGCCGGCCGCGCGGAAGGCTTCCACGCGCTCCTTCACGTAGGACGCCGGACCGACGAGGTTGCCGGCCTCGAGCCAGGCGAGCGGCACCTTCGCTTCGGCGTCGCGCGGGCGCCCCGCGAGGTAGAGGTCCTGGATCTCGGTCGCCTCCGCCTCGAACCCGTAGCGGCAGGCGAGGTCGAAGTAGAAGTTCTTGCCGCGGGCACCCATCCCGCCGACGTAGAGGGCGTAGAGCGGCCGCATCTTGTCGAGCACGTGCTTCACGTCGTCGCCGATCGCGACGATTCCGCCCGCCGCGATCTCGAGCGGCCGCAGCTCGGGCGACCGCGCCGCCTTTCCCCGGGCGAGCGAGTCGCCCCACACCTCGGCCGCCTTCTCGGGGTGGAACAGGAACGGCAGCCAGCCATCCGCGACCTCGGCCGCGAGCGCGACGTTCCGGTCACCGAGCGCGGCGAGCCAGATCGGCAGGTCGGGCCGCACCGGCCGGTTGAGCAGCTTGAGCGGCTTGCCGAGCCCGGTGCCCTCGCCTGGCGGGAGCGGGAGGCGATGGATGCCGTCGTACACGAGCGCCTCGCGTCGCAGCCCCGCACGGAGGATCTCGACGAGCTCGCGCGTGCGTGCGACCGGCCGGTCGAACGGCACGCCGTGGAAGCCCTCGATCACCTGCGGGCCGGAGGCGCCGAGTCCGAGGATCGCCCGGCCGCCCGAGACGCTGTCGAGCCCCGCGGCGGCCTGCAGCAGCGCCCCCGGAGTGCGCGAGTAGATGTTGAGGATGCCCGACGCGATCTCGATGCGGCTCGTGCGGGCCGCGAGGAAGCCCATGAGACTCACGGCGTCGAAGCCGTAGGGCTCGGCCACCCACACCCGGTCGAGGCCGGCCGCCTCGAGTTCGACCACGAGGTCGGCGGCCTCCACCGGGTTGCCGGAGTAGTCGAGGGGCAGTGAGACCTTCATGCCGCCCAGGCTATCCAGCGAGGACTGCGCTACCGCGACGCGACGGCGTCCCGCCACGACACGCGCGCTCCGAGCCGCAGCAGCGAGTTCTCGTAGATGCGCACGCCGACCGCGATGAGACCGACCGTCGTGACCGCGAGGATGCCGAGCGAGAGCAGCGGCTCCCACCACTCCGCCGTGCCCAGGAACAGACGCAGCGGCATCGCGACGGGCGCCGAGAACGGAACGTACGACATGACGGCCACGACGAGCGGATTGTCGTTGAAGAAGATCACCAGGAAGTACGGGATCATCACGAGCATCATGACGGGCGTCGTGGTCGCACCGATGTCCTCCTGGCGCGACACCATCGCGCCGGTGGCCGCGAACAGCGACGCGAGCATCACGAAGCCGATCACGAAGAAGGCGATGAACCAGACCACCGGGGCGCCGAGGCCGACGAGCAGTTCGTCCTGCCCGGTGACCGTGAGCCCCACGATCGCCGTCGCGGCGATGAGGGCGATCTGGCCGAAGGCGAGCACGGACGTTCCGAGGACCTTGCCCGTGAAGAGCACGCGCGTCGGCACGGCGGCGAGCAGGATCTCGACGACGCGCGTCGACTTCTCCTCGACGACCGACTGCGCGATCGTGGGACCGAATGTCATGCCGACGCTGAGGAACACGATGCCGAACGCGAACGCGACGATGTAGGCGAGACCGCCCGGGATGGCGTCGGGGTTCAGCAGCTCGACCGGCGGCGACTGGCTGAGCAACAGGATGAGTCCCCGCGGCTCGGCGCTGTCGGCGATGATGCGCACGCCCAGCTCGGTCGACGGGTCGGCGACGACAGCCGCCTCGACGTCGCCGTCGCGCACGAGCTGCTCGGCCTCCTCGACGCTCGCGACCGGCACCTCGTCGATCGACTCGCCGATGTCGGCGACGAGCGACGCGTCGGTGACCGCGATGCGCGGGTTCTCGGGCGTCGAGGCGGTGAGCGAACTGAAGATGATGCCGCCGAGCACGACGAGCAGCAGGATGCCGGTCGACACGAGGAACGACTTGCTGCGCAGACGGGTGCTGATCTCGCGCTGAGCGACGAGCGAGACGAGACGCCCGGAGCCCGTGTGCAGCGCGGGCGCGGTGGACGTGGTCACTGGATGACCTCCTTGAAGATCTGGGCGAGCGAAGGATGCTGACGGGCGAAACTGAGCACCGCACCGCGCGAGGTGGCCTCCCGCAGCACACGCTGGACGGCATCCTCGTCGGACGCCTCGAAGAGGGCGTAGTCGCCGTCGAACTCGACGACCTCGATGCCCGGCTGCTCGCGCAGCCACGCGGTGTCGGCGGAGGTGAGCAGCTCGTAGCGGAGGGTCGCGTGCTGCTCGCGCAGCGCGGTGCGCGGCCCGGCGGCGCGGATGCGGCCGTCGGCGATGATCACCAGGTCGTCGCAGAGGCGCTCGACGATGTCGAGCTGGTGACTCGAGAAGAGCACCGGCACCCCCGACGCCGCACGGTCGGCGAGCACGCCGACCACGACATCCACCGCCATCGGGTCGAGGCCCGAGAAGGGCTCGTCGAGCACGAGCACCTCGGGGTCGTGCACGAGAGCCGCGGCGATCTGCGCGCGCTGCTGGTTGCCGAGCGAGAGCTTCTCGATGGGCTCGTCGGCGCGCTCGCCGAGGCCGAGGCGCTCGAGCAGCTCGACGGTGTTGCGGGTCGCGTCGGCCGAGCTCAGTCCGTGCAGGCGCGCGAGGTAGACGAGCTGCTCCTGCAGCTTCATCTTCGGGTAGAGCCCGCGCTCCTCGGGCATGTAGCCGAAGCGGCGCCGACCGCCGGACTGCAGCGGTGCGCCGCCGAGGCTCACCGTGCCGCCGTCGGATGCGAGCACACCGAGGATGATGCGCATCGTCGTGGTCTTTCCGGCGCCGTTGCCGCCGACGAAGCCGGTCATGCGTCCGGGGTGCACGTCGAAGCTGACGTCGTCGAGCACCTGGCGGGTGCCGTAGCGCTTGTCGAGGTTTCGGATCTCGAGCATGGAGCCTCCCTAGGTCTGACTCCACGTTAGAAACCCGCGCCTGGTCGCGCCTCCCTCCTGAGGGGGACTCCTGCGGGTTGAGTGCCCGCGCAGCGGGTGTATCGAAACCTCACGTGCGACGTACCTGGTTTCGATACACCGCCTGCGGCGGCACTCAACCCACGGGTTTCGATACACCGCCTGCGGCGGCACTCAACCCGCGGGGGTGACGAAGCCGGACTCGTAGGCGCGCACGACCGCCTGCACGCGGTCGCGCACCGCGAGCTTGAGCAGCACGTTGGAGACGTGGGTCTTCACGGTCGCCTCACCGACGATGAGCTCGACACCGATCTCGGCGTTGGACAGGCCGCGCGCCATGAGCCGCAGCACGTCGGCCTCGCGGTCGGTGAGCTCGGGGAGGGCCGAGCGTGGATCGGGCTCCTGGCGGCTGCCGAAGCGCTCGATCACCCGGCGCGTGACGGCGGGGGCGAGCAGCGCGTCGCCCGCGGCGAGCACCTCGACGGCTTCTGCGAGCTGTTCGGGGCTCGCCGTCTTGAGCAGGAAGCCGCTCGCCCCCGCGTCGAGCGCGCGGAACAGCGAGTCGTCGTCGTCGAAGGTCGTGAGCACGAGCACCGTGCCGGTGGCGTCGGGGTCGGCGACGATCCGCCGCGTCGCCTCGAGGCCGTCGAGCACCGGCATCTGCACATCCATGCAGATGACGTCGGGCCGCAGCGTGCGGGCGAGCTCAAGGGCCTCGGCGCCGTCGCGCGCCTCGCCGACGACGTCGAACCCGGGGCGGCTCGACAGGATGACGCGGAACCCCGTGCGCACGAGCTCCTGGTCGTCGACGAGGAGGATCCGGATGACGGGGGTGCTCATGCCCTCACCGGGAGGGGGAGTCGCGCACGCACGAGGTAACCGCCGCGGGAGCGCGGGCCGACCTCGAGGGAGCCGCCCGACGTCGCCGCGCGCTCCCGCATCCCGAGCTGGCCGAGGCCGCCGGGGGCACGGAGGGTGCGCGTCGTGCCGCTGTTGGCGATCTCGAGCTCGACGGCGTCGCTGAGGTAGCGCAGACGTACCTCGGCTTCAGCTTCGGGGCCGGCGTGCTTGCGGGCGTTCGTGAGCGCCTCCTGCGCGATCCGGTAGAGGTTGAGGCTCAGGGCCGGTGGCAGCGGCCGCGGGTCGCCGACGATCTCGAGCTGCGTCGGCAGCCCCGCGTCGAGCGAGTCCTGCACGAGCCTCGGGAGCGCCGTGACGCCGAGCGTCGACCCGGGGGAGGCATCACCCGGAGCGTCGCCGGCATCCCGCAGCGTGCGCAGCAGTCCGTGCAACTCGTCGATCGCCGAGCGCGCCGTCGCCTCGACGTGGAGGAGGGCCTCGGTGGCGGCGGCCGGATCGGAGGAGAGGGCGGAACGGGCGGCCCCGGCCTGCACGCCCATGACCGACACGTGGTGGGCGACCGAGTCGTGCAGCTCGCGGGCGATCCGCACGCGGTCGAGGGCGACCGCCTGCTCCGAGAGGCGCTCCCGTTCGTGCTCGAGCTCCGCGGTGCGCTCGGCGAGGGCCTGACGTTCGAGGGCGGCGTGCCAGGCCCGCTCCCCGTAGTAGTAAGCGCCGCCGAAGTAGAGCAGGTTCGTGAGCACCTGGATCAGCGTGAAGGCGACGAAGGGCGAGAACGCCGCACCCGTCGTGTTCTCCTCGTGGAGCGCGTCGAGCGCGCCGAGGTAGATCGCGATGAACAGCCACGCGATCATCGCGACGCTGATCGCGAGCCGAGCCACGTGCGCCCGAACGCGGTTCGCGTCCCAGGCTCCCACCGTGTACAGGGCGATGAAGAGCGCGATGTTGCCGATGAGCGCCTCGGGCACCGAGAGCGCCTGACCGGCGATGAAGGCGGCGGAGACGACGACGGCTGCAGCGACCGGGAAGCGCCGACGCCAGACGAGGGGCACCGAGATGCCCACGACGTAGGGGATCGCCATCCAGCCCGGGGCCGGCTCCTCGAAGAACCCGGAGATCCGGTAGAGCACCGAGCTGAGCAGCGCGCCGACCGCGAGGGAGACCGCGAGGAGCACGTCGAAGCGCAGGTCGCGGGTGGTCGGCGCCGGGCGCCGCGCGGGGGCGGTCACCCTCCGAGCCTACGGATGCGGCAAGCGCGGCACCTCCGTCGTCAGGCGGAGGTGCCTGTGATGCCCTTCGTCGACTCGATCACGTCGCCCATCTTCTTGCTCAGCGCCTCGTAGAACATCGAGAGCGGGAACTCGTCGTCGAGCACGGCATCCGTCATGCCCTTCGGCGCACCGGAGAGGATGTCGTCGGGCAGTCCGCGCGCCCACTGCGACGCCGGGTGGGGGTCGAGCACACCGCGCACGAGTTCGTAGGCCGCGAGCCAGTGCGCCGTCTTCGGTCGGTCGATGCTGCGCCAGTAGAGGTCGTCGATCGCGTCGGACAGGGCGACCACGGCATCCGGCACCTCGTCCCAGTCGAACGCGAGGGCCGTGTCGGTCCAGTGCAGCACGTTCTTCTGGTGCAACCAGGCGAACAGCAGCTGCCCGCCGAGGCCGTCGTAGTTGCGCGTGCGGTCGCCGGTCAGCGGGAAGCGGAACATGCGGTCGAAGAGGATCGCGTACTGCGCGAGCTGCGCGTGCTCGCGCGTGACGGCATCCGTCTCCTCGTCGCGCACGAGCTTCACCGACTCGCGGAACGCCGTGAGGTCGCAGCGCAGCTCCTCGAGCGAGTAGAGGAAGTACGGCATCCGCTGCTTGATCATGAACGGGTCGAAGGGCAGGTCGCCGCGCATGTGGGTGCGGTCGTGGATGAGGTCCCACAGCACGAAGGTCTCTTCGGCGAGCCGCTGGTCGTCGAGCAGGCGCTGAGCGTCGGCGGGCAGCTCGAGTCGGGTGACCTCGGCCGCACGGGCGGTCACGCGGCGGAAGCGGGCGGCCTCGCGGTCGCAGAAGATGGCTCCCCACGTGAACGGCGGGATCTCGCGCATCGCGACCGTCTCGGGGAACAGCACCGCCGAGTTGGTGTCGTAGCCGGCGGTGAAGTCGAGGAACCGGATCGGCACGAACAGCGCGTTCGTATAGGTCTGCTCGAGCGCGGCGATGAACTCGGGCCAGACGACCTCGACGAGCACCGCTTCGACGAGCCGGTCGGTGCTGCCGTTCTGGGTGTACATCGGGAACACGACCAGGTGGCGCAGGCCGTTCTCGCGGTGCGACTCGGGGTGGAACGCGACGAGCGAGTCGAAGAAGTCGGGCACGCCGAACCCCGCCGCCTCCCACTTCTCGAAGTCGGAACGTGCCGCGTTCAGGTACTCCTCGTCGTGGGGGAACGCCGTCGACAGTTCCCCGACGGATTTCCTGATCCGCGCACACAGGTCGGCCGCGACGGGGTGTTGCGCGGAGTCGGGGATGCTGCCATCGTGCGCCTGCAGCGGCTGGAGCTCGGCGACGGCGGCCTTCAGGTCGAGCCAGGCGGCGGACGTCACCACGTCGGCGGGCGCACTCACGATGGTCATGGATCGAGCCTAGGAAGAGCGTCCCCGGAAAGGGTTGCGAGGGGCGCAGGATCGTTGCGTGCAACCTCTGTCGACGGTCGAAGCGGTGCGCGCGACGCCTACGCTGAGGGGATGATCGGCGTCCTCCTCGGGTTCGCGATCATCGCCGGTGTGATCGCCGTCGGCTACCTCGTGGGCCGCATCGGCATCCTCGGGGCCGGCGCCGGTCCCGTGCTCGGCCGCCTCGCGTTCTTCGTGCTCAACCCGGCCCTGCTCTTCACCGTGCTCGCGGAGGCCGACCTCGCGGCGCTGTTCTCCGACCTCCTGCCGGTCGCGGTGGTGGTCGCCGCGATCAACCTCGCGGTCTTCTCCGTCATCGCCCTCGTGGCCTGGCGCCGCCCCGTTCCGGAGGCGACGATCGGCGCGCTGGGCTCCGCCTACGCGAACGCGACCAACATGGGCGTACCGATCTCCGCCTACGTGCTCGGCGACGTCGCGACATCGGCCCCGGTCATCCTGCTCCAGCTCATCGTGATCAGCCCGATCGCCCTGACGATCCTCGACCTCAGCACGAGCGGCCGCATCTCGGTGGGGCGCGTGCTGCTCCAGCCGGTGCGCAATCCGCTCATCATCGCCTCGGCGCTCGGCCTGCTCGTCGCCGTGCTCGGGATCGAGCCGCCCGCCGAGCTGATGCGCTTCTTCGAACTCGTCGGCGGGGCGGCCGTGCCCGTCATCCTCATCGCGTTCGGGGTCTCACTGAACGGGCAGCGGCCGCTCGCGGCGGGGTCGGATCGGCGCAGCGTCGTGCTGGCGACGGTGCTCAAGATGGTCGTCATGCCGCTCGCCGCCTGGGCGTTCGCGCGGTTCGTGTTCGGCCTCGAGGGGCACGCGCTGTTCGCGGCGGTGGTGCTCGCCGCGCTGCCGGCGGGCCAGAACGTCTTCAACTTCGCGCAGCGCTACGGCCGGGGCGAGGCGCTCGCGCGCGACGTCGTGCTTCTCACGACCGCGCTCTCGCTTCCCGTCGTGCTCGTCGTCGCGGCGCTCCTCGCGCCGACGTAGCGTCGCGACGACGGGAGGTGCTCAGGCGCCGTGGTCGGGGCCCGGCACCTCGCCGACGTACATGCCGTAGGTCGCCGTCGCCGCGGCCTGTGCAGCCTCGGGGTCGGCGCCGTCGGCGATGTGCGCGGCAGCCCAGGCGTCGGCCGACCCGCGGAGGAAGGCCTTCCCCTCGTCGCCCGCGGTCCACGCCGCGGGGTCGAACTCGTCGCGGAACTCGGGGTGGCTGAGGTGGAGCGAGAGTCCGAGCAGACCGGAGTCCCAGCCCATCCCGGTCCCCGCCGGGCCGAACTGCTCCCACATCCCGGGCGGGAGGGTGTCGACCCCGGCGACGTGCTCGAGCTCGAGGTGGGTGCGCTCGCCGTCGCCCGTCAGCGTGATCGTGAGGAAGGTCGGATCGCCGCCCATGCCCCACGAGACTCGGAAGCTCGCGACACCGTCGGTCGGGGGAGCGCACGCGAGCACCTCGCCGCCCGCGTTGCCCTCGAGCTGGTAGCGACCGCCGAGCCGGAGCTCGCCGGAGACCGGGAGGAACCAGCGGGCGATCCGATCGGCGGTCGTCACGGCCTCCCACACGTCGTCGATCGGCGACGGGTAGGTCTGGCCGAGCGTCTGCACGTACGACTCGACTCCGTCGCGGGTCTCGGTGCGGAGGCCGCGGTCGACGGCTCCGAGCTGGGCGGCGATGTCCACCATGGTCAGTCCTTCTCTTCCTGTTCGGGGTCGGGGTCGGGGTTCTCGGCGAGACGGCGGGCGCGGCGACCGCGGGCGAGCTCGGTGCCGAGGGCGTCGAGGCGCGGCTGCCAGAAGCGGCGGAAGGCGGCGAACCACGCGTCGGCTTCCGCGAGCGGCGTCGGGTCGATCGCGTAGAGGCGCCGAGTACCCTCGGGGCGCACGGTCGCGAACCCCGACTCGCGGAGCACGCGGAGGTGCTGGGAGACCGCCGGCTGCGAGATGCCGAACTCCTCCTGCACGATGCCGCCGAGATCGCCGGCCGAGGTCTCGCCCGCGGCGAGCAGCTCGAGGAGGCGTCGGCGGACCGGATCGCCGAGGACGTCGAGCGCGTGCATGCGCTCAGTACATCAGTTTCCGCTTATATAAGTCAAGCCTTCTAGAAGATCATCATGCGGTCGTCGTCTTCGTCCGGCTCGAGGTCGAGGTCGACGACGACCGGCACATGGTCGCTCGGGGCGTCGCCCTTGCGCTCGTCGCGATGGATGGCGGCGCCGGCCACGGCATCCGCGAATCTCGGTGAGCCGAGCACGAAGTCGATGCGCATGCCCTCGTTGCGCGGAAACCGCAGCTGCTTGTAGTCCCAGTACGTGTAGCCCGTGGGCACGCGCGGTCGCACGACATCCGTGAGCCCGGCATCGAGCAGCGCCTGGAATGCCGCGCGCTCGGGTTCGGAGACGTGGGTCGAGAGCCCGGGGATCACCGTCGGGTCGCCGTTGTCACCGTCGGTCGGGGCGATGTTGAAGTCGCCCGTCAGCGCGAGGGGCAGGTCGCCCTTCGACCACTCCCGCGTGTTGGAGGCGAGGGCGGCGAGCCAGTCGAGCTTGTAGTCGTAGTGCGGGTCGCCGAGCGCCCGGCCGTTCGGCACGTAGAGCGACCACACGCGCACGCCGCCGGTCGTCGCGCCGATCGCGCGCGCCTCGCGGGGGAGGTCGGGACCCTCCTCGCCCTTGAGGAACCCCGGCATCCCGTCGAAGCCGACCTGCACGTCGTCGAGCGGATGCCGGCTCGCGATCGCGACCCCGTTCCACTGGTTGAGCCCGTGCAGAGCCACCTCATAGCCGGCATCCTCGAACGCCTGCAGCGGGAACTGCGCGTCGGTGCACTTGATCTCCTGCATCGCGAGCACGTCGACGCTCTCGCGCTGGAGCCAGTCGGTGATGCGGGCCACCCGGCTGCGGACGGAGTTGACGTTCCAGGTCGCGAGACGCATGACCATAGTCTTATCGGTGTGACCGACGCCCGTGAGCAGCTCATCCGATTCATCAAGGACGATGCGGTTTTCCACGGCGACTTCACCCTCACGAGCGGCAAGAAGGCGACCTACTACATCGACCTGCGCCGGGTGAGCCTCGACGGACGCGTCGCCCCCCTCATCGGCGAGGTCATGGCCGACCTCATCGCGGACATCCCCGAGGTCTCCGCGGTCGGCGGACTCACCATGGGCGCCGACCCGATCGCGGCGGCCGTGCTGCACCGCGGCGCGGCGATCGGTCGCCGCTACGACGCCTTCGTCGTGCGCAAGGAGCCGAAAGACCACGGACGCGGCCGCCAGGTGGAGGGTCCGGATCTCGCGGGCAAGCGCGTCGTGGTGCTCGAAGACACTTCGACCACCGGTGGATCGCCGCTCAAGGCCATCGAGGCGCTGCTCAAGGTCGGGGCCGAGATCGCCGCGGTCGCCGTCGTCGTCGACCGCGCGACCGGTGCGCGCGAGATCATCGAAGGCGCCGGCTACCCCTACTACGCCGCGATCTCTCTCGACGACCTCGGGCTCACTCCGCAATGAACCCGGACAAGGGCGAAGAGGCCGAGGACTGGTTCGCGCGCTTCGAGCGGGAGGCGCGCGAGTCGGCGCAGCAGCGCGAGGCCGAGGCGGCCCAGCAGCCACCGGTCGCACCCCCCGCGGAGCCCGTCGTGCCGCCGACGGCCACCCCGCTCCCGCCGGCCCCGCTCCCGCCCTCGCCGAGCGCCTCCGACGGACCCCCGCCGGTGACGCCGCAGCTCGCCAACCCGTTCGACGCGCCGCCGGCGACCCCGCTCCAGCCGCCCGCACCGCTCTGGGAACCCGCCGCGACGCAGGCGATGGAGGTGCGCGAGCCCGACGCGACGCAGGCGATGCCCGTCTACCCCGACCCGACGCCGGCGACACCACCGCACGCCGAGCCGACGGTCGCGCTTCCCACGGCAGACGCCGAGCCGACGCAGGCGCTCGAGCGGGCACCGCTGCGTCCGCCGGGAGACGACGGCTCGGCGCTCGATTCCCTCTTCGGCGAAGACCGTTTCCGCGAGTACGAGTCGGCGCTCGGCCCTGACCCGAGCAACGCACCGTTCGTGAACCGCAGCCGCTCGAAGGAGCTCGTCCGCGTCGAGGGTGGTGGCGACGGTGCACCCCCGCCTCCCCGACAGTTCGGCACCCCGCAGAAGATCCTCGCGGGCGTCGCCGGCGGACTGCTCGCGATCCTCGCCCTCGTCGCCCTGTTCCTCCTGGGGACGCGCTTGCCCGACCTCCTCGGTCCGGCGCCCGCGGTCTCCACCCCCACCCCGACGCCGACCCCCACGCTCACCGCTCTGCCGATCGGGCCCGTCGAGCCGGGCGAGTACGCGTGGGACGAGCTGCTCGGCGGCGAATGCCTCGAGCCCTTCGACAACGCGTGGCAGGAGGACTTCACGGTCGTGCCGTGCGATGAGCCGCACGGCGGACAACTCGTCTACCGGGCATGGTTCCCGCCGGAGGTCGTCGACCCCGAGAATCCCCAGGTGGGGAAGCCCGACGACCCGTTCCCCGGCGTCGATGAGCTGCAGACGCGCATGACTCTCCTGTGCTCCGCCCCGGGCGTCGTCAACCTGGCCGCCGCGGGCGCCTTCGGCGACGCGCAGATGCAGGGCGCCTACCCGGTGACGGAGGAGCAGTGGGATGCCGACCCGTCGTACTACTGCTTCTTCAGCCGGGCGTCGGGTGAGCCGCTGACGGTGGATGTCTCCGTCCCGCGGGTCGCGCCGGTGCCGTAGGTCTCGACACGCCGCTGCGCGGCTACTCGACCACCGAGAGGCGGGCGCCGGGGAGACGCGTGCGCATGACCGCGATCGCCTCCGGACTCTCGTCGACGAGCACGTAGCGCCTCCCGAGCGCTGCGGCGACCGCCCCGGTGGTGCCCGAGCCGGCGAAGAGATCGAGCACGGCATCCCCCGACGCGCTCGACGCCTGCACGATGCGCCGCAGGATTCCTTCGGGCTTCTGTGTCGCGTACCCGGTGCGTTCGCGGCCGTTCGTCGGCACGATCGTGTGCCACCACACGTCGGTCGGCAGTTTGCCGCGCTCCGCCTTCTCGGGCGTCACGAGTCCCGGCGCCATGTACGGCTCGCGGTCGACCGCCTCGTTGTCGAAGTAATACGTCTCGGGGTTCTTCACGTAGACGAGGATCGTGTCGTGTTTCGCCGGCCACCGCCGGTTCGACCGCCCGCCGTAGTCGTACGCCCAGATGATCTCGTTGAGGAAGGATTCGCGCCCGAACAGTCCATCGAGCGCGACCTTGGCGTAGTGCGCCTCGCGGTAGTCGAGGTGCAGATAGAGGGTGCCCGCGTCATCCAACAGCCGTCGCGCTTCGAGGAGACGCGGCTCGAGGAACGCCCAGTAGTCGTCGAAGCGGTCGTCGTAGCGCGACACCGCTCCGCCCTCGCTGGTGTACGACCGGCCCCCGAATCCCACTCGGCCGCCCTCGGCATCCCGGGTCACCGTCATCCGCTGGCGCCGCTGCGTCTTGCCGGTGTTGAACGGCGGGTCGAGGTAGATCAGGCGAAACGAGGCATCCGGCAGCCGGGCGGCCGCGGCGAGGTTGTCGCCGTGCACGATCGTGTCGGGATCCCCCGGTGTCCAGATCACCCGACGAGCTCGTGCACGCCCGACAGGATCTCGTCGGGCCGGAACGGGTATCGCTCGATCTCCGCCTGATCGGCGATGCCGGTGAGCACGAGCACCGTGTGGAGTCCCGCTTCGATCCCGGCGACGATGTCGGTGTCCATGCGGTCGCCGATCATCGCGGTGTTCTCGGAGTGCGCGCCGATGCGGTTCATCGCCGAGCGGAACATCATCGGGTTCGGCTTGCCGACGACGTAGGGGTCTTTGCCGGTCGCCTTCGTGATGAGCGCCGTGACCGCACCCGTGGCGGGCAGCACGCCCTCAGCCGTCGGGCCGGTGGCATCCGGATTCGTCGCGATGAAGCGCGAGCCGTTGTTGACCAGGCGGATGGCACGGGTGATCGCCTCGAACGAGTAGTTGCGCGTCTCGCCGACGACGACGTAGTCGGGCGCGGTCTCGGTCATGATGAAGCCCGCCTCGTGCAGAGCGGTCGTGATACCCGCTTCGCCGATCACGAAGGCCGACCCGCCCGGGATCTGCGCGGCGCAGAAGTCGGCCGTCGCGAGCGCGGACGTCCAGATGCGGTCTTCGGGTACGTCGAGCCCCGACGCCCGGAGGCGGGCCGCGAGATCGCGCGGCGTGAAGATCGAGTTGTTGGTGAGCACGAGGAACTCCGTGCCCGCGGCCGTCCACTGCCGGATGAGTTCCGATGCGCCCGGCAACGGCGTGTTCTCGTGCACGAGCACTCCGTCCATGTCGGTGAGCCAGCACTCGATGTCGCCGCGGGTACGCATACCTGAATGCTACGGATGCCGGGTGGTACTCTGGACGCACGAGATCCACGTCAGGTGTGGCGGTTCGAAATCGCAGATCTCACAGAAGCGCGGAGATCCGGGTGCGAGTCCCGGCCGAGAGGTAGCTCAACGAGTAGAGCCCCGCTTTATCGAAAGGAAGGGCCGCCCCAGAAGGGGTGGCCCTTCCGTCTTCCTACCGGAGCGCCATCGCCGCGGCGAGTTCAGTTTCAGTCAGCTTCAGCGCATCGAATCGGTGACGAGCGATGCCGCGCGCTTTGCGCATCGCATCCGATCGCACAAGGGCGGACGGGTTTGCCTCCAACAGGTCATCAATCACCATCGCCGCCCACATCGGGCGAGGCAGCGACGTCTGGAGAAGCTCGTTCACCTGGCGGTCGAGTTTCGTCGTGACGGCTAGTGCGAGCAGCATCTCGCCGTGGCCGAACTCGACGACGTCGCCTTCCGCAAGAAAGCGTGGGCTCCTCCCGCTCAACTTGACCCAGCCCGTCTCGGCGCCGACCGGCCACGCTGCGACCTGATCGACCAGCGCTCTACTTGCCCGCGAGCCCTCATGAATGCGTGCGTTGCGCATGAGGCGCAGTGTGGCGAGTTGCGCGAGAGCGACCGGATCGAGGGTCGTCCCGGTCGCCGCCTCGAGGTTCGAGTGCTGCTGGAAGCTGTTGACGGTCGCCTGTGCTGCAGTCAACAAGTTCGCCTGGCGGAGGAGGTCCAGGCTCGTCCGCATGTAGTCCTCGTGAATCGCCAGCGCGTAGGGGACGCTCATCGCACCGAGGTGTGCGTCGGCGTCTCGCAGGATCTCGGCAGCAGTGTCGACCTTCAAGTTGACCCGGCCGATATGCGGGACGTTGGGATACACCTCGGGAAGCAGCCGATCGGATCCCTCATTGAGTTTGAGCAAGTGGTTGGCGAGCTGCGCTCCAGCCAACAGAGCCATCAGTGCATTGCTCGCCTCGACGCGACTTCGTTCGTACTGTCGATACGCGGCGAATCTGACCACTGGCATGGAGCCTCCTCGCCAGGAGCATGTCACGCGCGGCAGATGCCCGACGATCGAGTGTGGATAGTGTCGGGCGGGTGGAGGGCGAACGCGAGGTCGGGGTCGGGCCGTGGCCCGGCGGGCCCGAGGCGTGGCCGGACGACCCGCGCTACGACCGCGAGCTGCTCGAGCATGGCGACACCCGCAACGTCGTCGACGGCTACCGCTACTGGACGATGGAGGCGATCGTCGCCGATCTCGACACGCGCCGGCGCGGGTTCCACGTCGCGATCGAGAACTGGCAGCACGACTCCAACATCGGATCGATCGTGCGCACCGCCAACGCGTTCCTCGCCGCCGAGGTGCACATCGTCGGCCGACGGCGGTGGAACCGTCGAGGCGCGATGGTGACGGATCGCTACCAGCACGTGCGCGAGCATCCCGACGTCGCCGACCTCGTCGCCTGGGCGCGCGCGGAGGGACTGCCGATCGTGGCGGTCGACAACGTGGCGGGGTCGGTCGATGTGCGGCAGGCGGACATCCCGGAGCGCTGCGTGCTGCTCTTCGGCCAGGAGGGTCCGGGGCTGACGTCCGAGGCGCTCGCCGCCGCCGACTCGACCGTCGAGATCGCGCAGGTCGGCTCGACCCGATCCCTCAACGCGGGCGCCGCCGCGGCGATCGTCATGCACGAGTGGGTGCGCCGCCACGCCTGACCGCCTGCACATCGGCGAGTCGCGCGCCAGTCCCTGACGGGAGCCCGCGACTCGAACTACGGTCGATCTCGCACACCGCGGGGCGGGTGCGGTGTGGCCTTGGGGGGCAGAAGTGGCAGAACCGAACGATCAGTTCGTGGTCGTCGACATCGCGGGCGTGGATCTCGTCCTCGGCATCGGACGGGGCGTCACCCGCTTCGCCCGACGATCCCGCGCCTCCGGCGACCTCGGGGAGCGGGTGACGTCGCTCGTCGTGCGGGACCTCGTCGCCCAACTGGGACTGCCGTACGCCCGGCAGCGACGACGACTGTTCGCGGGCGAGGCGGTACGAGAACTCGCGGAGCCCGGCGACGCGGTCTGGGGACCGGGTGCGGCTCTGTTGCTGGGCGGACTCCGACCCGAGCTCGTGGTGCCGTCCGAATCGCGATCGGGGATCGTCGTCGGCGAGGAGCTTTCCGCGCAGGTGACGCCCCGCCGCCGCCGGGATGTCGTCGACCCGCGCGCGCCGCTCGAGAAGGTGCTGCGGCGCATCGCGGCGAGCGAACTCGTCGTCACCTCGTCGCCGTCGCTCCTCGTGGCGGCCGAAGCCCTGGGGGTTCCGGCCTCCGCCGTGCGATCGCCCGATGCGGCCGCCGACCTCGCGTCGACCGGCGCGATCACCGAGCAGGACGCGATCACCGAGCACTACGACGCGACGGGGCGCGACCCGGCGCAGCTTCTCGCCGCCACCACCGACGAGGCGCGCGAACGCGGAGGAGCACCGGCGCCCCAGTGGGACCCTCATCCGCTGCTCGACGCGTTCCCGGCCGAGCTGTGGGGTGAGAAGGCGGATCCGACGATCCTCGCCGCGATCGGCTGGCGCGCCCGGCTCGCACTCTCCACGCTCGAGGACGCCCCGCCGGCGAGGCGGGAGCCGTGACCCTGGCGCATCCCGGCGCTCCCGATAGCATGGGGTGTAATCCCTCCGTTACCCACCAGGGAGTCCCGCATGCCCGCCATCGTGATCGTCGGCGCCCAATGGGGCGATGAAGGCAAGGGCAAGGCCACCGACCTGCTCTCGAGTCGCCTCGACTACGTCGTGAAGTTCAACGGCGGCAACAACGCCGGCCACACCGTCGTCATCGGCGACGAGAAGTACGCGCTGCACCTGCTGCCGTCCGGCATCCTGACGCCTGGCGTCATCCCCGTCATCGCGAACGGCGTCGTCATCGACATCGAGGTGCTGTTCGAAGAGCTCGACGCCCTCACCGCGCGGGGCCTCGACGTGTCGAAGCTCCTGGTGAGCGCGAACGCCCACGTCATCACGTCGTACCACCGCACGATCGACAAGGTCACCGAGCGCTTCCTCGGCAAGCGCCAGATCGGCACCACCGGCCGCGGCATCGGACCGGCGTACGCCGACAAGATCAACCGTGTCGGCATCCGCATCCAGGATCTGTTCGACGAGAACATCCTGCGCCAGAAGGTGGAGGGCGCCCTCCACCAGAAGAACCACCTGCTCGTGAAGATCTACAACCGACGCGCCATCGCGGTCGACGAGATCGTCGAGGAGCTCCTGTCGTATGCCGAACGGCTGCGCCCGATGGTCGCCGACACCTCGCTCGTGCTGCATCAGGCGCTCGAAGCCGGCAAGACGGTGCTGTTCGAGGGCGGCCAGGCGACGATGCTGGATGTCGACCACGGCACGTATCCGTTCGTCACCTCGTCGTCGGCCACGGCCGGCGGTGCCGCGACCGGCTCGGGCATCGGGCCGGCACGGCTCGAGCGCATCATCGGCATCGTCAAGGCGTACACGACGCGCGTCGGCTCGGGTCCGTTCCCGACCGAGCTCTTCGACGAGAACGGCGACTTCCTGCGCGCGACGGGTCACGAGTTCGGCACGACGACCGGACGTCCGCGCCGCGTCGGCTGGTACGACGCCCCGATCGCGCGCTACGCCGCCCGTATCAACGGCGTGACCGACTTCGTGCTGACGAAGCTCGACGTGCTCACCGGCATCCCGTCGATCCCGGTGTGCGTCGCCTACGACGTCGACGGCGAGCGGTTCGACGAGCTGCCGGTCAACCAGACCGACTTCCACCACGCGACGCCGATCTACGAGGAGTTCCCCGGCTGGACCGAGGACATCTCCGGAGTGCGGTCGTTCGAGGAGCTGCCCGCGAACGCGCAGTCCTACGTGCTCGCGCTCGAAGCCATGTCGGGCTCACGCATCTCGGCCATCGGTGTGGGCCCCGCCCGCGACGCGATCGTCGTGCGGCACGACCTCATCGGGTGAGAGTTCTGTCGGCTTAGTTGCACATTGCTCCGTCTTCCGGCAGCAATCTGCAACTCGCCCGACGGTCAGAGTGGTGAGTCGAGGTGCCCGAGCTCCACGGCATCCGACGCCCTACTCGTCCCCGGCGGAGCGGATCCGGCCGTGCGAACGAGTCGGAGTCGGGATCTGGACGGAGTGCGCTGGCGCCCGCGGGCCTCGAGCCGGGCAAGCCGCGGTCACGTTGCCCGCTCCTCGCCGACTGACGCCCCAGTTGCACATTGCTCCGGGAATACGGAGCAATGTGCAACTAACCCGACGAAACTACGCCGCCGACTTCTGCCCGATGCGCACCATGTTGCCCGCCGGGTCGCGGAACGCGCAGTCGCGCACCCCGTAGCCCATCTCCATCGGCTCCTGCAGCACCTCGCCGAGGCCCGACGCGCGCGCCTTCTCGAACGCGGCATCGACGTCGTCGGTGTCGAACACGATCGGGCCGAAGACGCCGAGGGCGACGAGGGCGGCGAGCTGGTCGCCCTCCTGCTGCGAACGGCCGGCGTGCGGCTGGCTCACGACGAGCTGCCCGACCGAGGAACCCGGGGTGGCCAGGGTGACCCAGCGGAACTCGCCGTAGGGCACGTCGTTCACGACCTCGAGGCCGAGCGCGTCGCGATAGAACGCGACCGTCGCGTCGACGTCGGGAGCGATGACGGGGAAGTGGGACACGGTGATCGTCATGCCGCCGACGCTACGCGCGGGACGGCATCCCGCGCTTCTCCGATTCTGCTCGGCTCGGGCGCATCCCCACCATGACGGTCTGCGGCGGGAGGTTCTCGATGCCCGAATGATCGAGCGCACGGAAGGCCGTCGGGGTCATGCCGACGATCTCGGTGAAGCGCGAGCTGAACGAGCCGAGCGACGTCGCGCCGACCGCGAGGCACACCTCGGTCACCGAGAGCTCGCCCTGGCGCAGCAGCTGCTGCGCGCGCTCGATGCGTCGCGTCATGAGGTACGAGTAGGGCGTCTCGCCGTAGGCGGCTCGGAACCGCCGGGCGAAGTGCGACGGTGACATGAGGGCGCGCCGGGCCATCTCGGGAACGTCGAGCGGTCGCGCGTACTCGCGGTCGATGAGGTCGCGGGCGCGGCGCAGATGGGCGAGGTCGGCGAGCTCCTCGGGCGTCACGATCGCCAGCGTACGCGCTCGGCGCGGGTCAGCTCGCGGTCGCGAGGGCGGCGAACGCGAGGAGGGAGAGCCACGTGCCGAGGGCGACGGAGCCGGTCCAGAGCAGGATGCTGACCACCCAGTCGCGCGCGGTCGGCGTCGTCTCCGCGCCGCCCTCGGTCGGCGTGAGCCCGAAGTAGCGCCGGGCCTTCCCGTCGTAGACGAACCGCTCTCCGGTGAGACTCCGCGACCCGACGATCGTCGGCACGAGTGTCTTGCTCGACACGACGAACCACACCGGCGCGAGCCCCATCACGACGAACAGCACGCCGACGATGAGGTTCGACACCACACCCTGGCCGCCGGCGGCGCCCACGAAGAACTGGATGCCGAGACCGACGAACAGGATCGGCCACGCCCAGGCGACGAGCGACACCCCGAACCCGCGCGCGACGACGAGGGCGATGCCCGCGGAGACGAAGAACCCGAAGATGCCGAGCGGAGCGAAGACGATCACCGACTCCGGGCACTCCGTCTCGATGACGTACGGGCCACCCGAGGCGCAGTACCCACCGAGGCCCATGACGACACCCGCCGCCTGGTAGAGCCCGACGAAGAAGAACGCGAACGACGCCCACGAGATCAGGGAGCCGACGAGACGCCACACCGGGGTGTCGAAGCGGGACATGGCGACACCGTACTGGCTGCGAGGATGGGGTGGTGAGCGCCACCCGCCCCGACCGTCGGGTGCTCGACGGCCGGTTCCTCCGCCTCGAGCCCTTCGCCCCCGAGCATCTGCCCGGCCTCTGGCGTGCGCTCGGGCACCCCGAGGTGTTCGCGGGCGGCTACGGCGGCGGGCCGGCGGGACTCCCCGCCGATGAGGCCGCGTTCTCGGAGTGGGCGACGCGCACCATGCCGCACGAGGTCGGCAACACCTACGTCGCACGGCTGACGGCGGGCGCGGATGCCGGCACGATCGTCGGGGCGTCGAGCCTCACCGACTTCGACCTCGCCCTCGAGCACGCCCACATCGGCTACACCGCCTGGGATCCGCGGGTGTGGGCCGGGCCGGTGAACCCGGAGGCGAAGCTGCTCATGCTCGGCACGGCGTTCGACCACGGCTTCGGGCGCGTGAAGCTGCAGGCCGACGCCCTCAACGCGCGATCACGCGGCGCCATCCTCAAACTCGGCGCCACCTTCGAGGGCATCGTCCGCCGCGACCGGCCCCGTGCCGACGGATCGTGGCGTGACACGGCCGTCTACTCGGTGCTCGTCGACGAATGGCCCGCGGTGAAGGCGGGGCTCGAGGCCCGACTCGCGTCCGCCGAGCCGCCCGTGCTCGCTCGGTAGGATTCGGGCATGGCCGAGATCGACGAGGGTACGCGCGCCGAGCTCGCGGAGCTGCGGCAGAGCATCGACAACATCGACGCGGCGCTCGTGCACCTCCTCGCGGAGCGCTTCAAGGCGACGCAGCGCGTGGGCCGGCTCAAGGCCGAGCGGGGCCTGCCGCCGTCGGACCCCGAGCGCGAGCGCACCCAGATCGCCCGGCTCCGGGCGCTCGCCCTCGACGCGCAACTCGATCCCGCGTTCGCCGAGAAGTGGTTCAACTTCGTCGTCGCCGAGGTCATCCACCACCACGAGCAGATCGCTTCGACCGGCGCTGTCCAGGCGCAGTCCGCGCCGCAGTGACCTGGGACCCGCGCGCCCTCCCGTCGCAGGTGGGACGCACGATCGTCGTCACCGGCGGCTCGACCGGCATCGGCTACTGGGCGTGCGAGCAGCTCGCCGCGACGGGTGCCCGGCTCGTGATCGCCGCGCGCTACGCCCCGAAGGCCACGGAGGCGATCGCGGCGATCCGCGCCCGTGTGCCGGGCGCCGAGGTCGTGCACGTGCCCTTCGACCTCACCTCGCTCGAGGCCATCCGGCAGACCGCGGCCGACATCGCGGGCCTCGGCGGGGCGGACGTGCTCGTGAACAACGCCGGCCTCGTGGTCGCCTCGCCGCGTCGCAAGACCACGAAGGACGGCCTCGAGCTCGAGGTGGGCGGCAACTTCGTCGGCCACTTCGCGCTCACGGCGCTCCTCTTCCCCGTGCTGCGCGACCGCGTGGTGGGACTCGGGTCGCTCTCCACGAAGATGACGCGACTGGATGCCGACGACCTCATGTCCGAGCGCCGCTACCGGCCGTTCCGCGCCTACGCGTTCTCCAAGCACGCGGTGCACGGCTTCGCGTTCGAGCTCGATCGCCGGCTGCGCGCCGCCGGCTCGCCGAAGAAGTCGCTGCTCGCGCATCCCGGGTACGCCGTCAACGAGCTCTCCGAGAAGCGTCAGTCGGTGATCTCCAACTCGAAGGGCTGGCAGCGGCTCGGCGGGATGCTGTCGGCACCCTTCGCGCAGGGCAAGGACCACGGCGCGTGGCCGGTCGTGCGTGCGGCGATCGACCCTGCCGCGGAGTCGGGCGAGTTCTACGGCCCGAGCGACCTGCTCGGGATGCGCGGCACCCCCGTCGTGCAGGCGCCCGTCACCTCGTCGTCGTCACCGGAGTTCGGCGCGAAGCTGTGGGCGCTCGCCGAGGAGTGGTCGGGAATCGAGTTCTCGGTTCCCGCCGCGGGTTGAGTGCCGGGCGCGCAGCGGCCGGTGTATCGAAACCGCCCTCGAGTAACCCGGACGGTGGGTTTCGATACACCGCGCTGACGCGCGGCACTCAACCCGCGGTTACGACGGGTAGCCGACGACGGGGCCGAAGTGGTCGGCGAGGGTGCCGCGCGACGTCGCCTGCAGCTCCGCGAGCGGGATCTCGAACTGCCCCTGCACCTCGAGGGCGCCGCCGGTGTCGGTGACGCCGACGCGCAGCACGGGGTAACCGCGTCCCTCGCACAGGCGGGTGAACTTGACGTCCTCCTCGCGGGGCACGGCGACGAGCACGCGTCCGGTCGACTCGGAGAAGAGCGCCGTCGCGAGGTCGACGCCGTCGCGCTCGAGCAGCTCGTCGAGATAGACCCGCGCCCCGACGCCGAAGCGCAGCACGCCGTCGGTGAGCGCCGTCGCGAGGCCGCCGTCGGCGAGGTCGTGGGCCGCGTTGAGCAGCCCCTCGTGGGCGGCGGCGGCGAGCAGCTCGGCGAGGGCCTTCTCGCGCGGGAGGTCGACGGCGGGCGGACGACCGCCGAGGTGGCCGTGCACGACGCCGGCCCACGCGGAGCCGTCGAGCTCGAGCGCGGTGGTGCCGAGCAGGTAGAGGTTGTCGCCGGCATCCTGCCACCCCGACGGCACGCGGCGGGCGACGTCGTCGATCACGCCGAGCACGGCGACGACGGGCGTCGGGTGGATCGGCACCTCACCGGTCTGGTTGTAGAACGAGACGTTGCCCCCCGTGACGGGGATTCCGAGCTCGAGGCAGCCGTCGGCGAGGCCGGTCACGGCCCGCTCGAACTGCCACATCACCTCGGGGTTCTCCGGGCTGCCGAAGTTGAGGCAGTCGGAGACGGCCACGGGCGTCGCGCCGCTCACGGCGACGTTGCGGAACGCCTCCGCGAGCGCGAGCTGCGCACCCTGGTATGGGTCGAGGTAGCAGTAGCGGCCGTTGGCATCCGTCGCCACGGCGAAGCCGAGCCCGGTGGTCTCGTCGACGCGCACCATGCCGCCGTCGTCGGGGTAGGAGAGCGCCGTGTTGCCGAGCACGTACTTGTCGTACTGGTTGGTGACCCACGACTTGTCGGCGAGGTTGGCGCTGCCGACGAGCTTGACCAGGTCGGCACGCAGCGCGTCGCCCGTCGTGGGGCGGGGGAGGGCGGATGCCGTGTCGGCATTGAGCGCGTCGATCCATGCCGGTCGCGACATGGGTCGGTCGTAGACGGGGCCGTCGACCGCGACGGTGCGCGGGTCGACATCCACGATCTTCTCGCCGCGCCACGTGATCGTGAGCCGGCCGGAGTCGTCGACCTCGCCGAGCACGCTCGTCTCGACATCCCACTTGGCGGTGACGGCGAGGAAGCCCTCGAGCTTCTCGGGTCGCACGATCGCCATCATGCGCTCCTGGCTCTCCGACATGAGGATCTCCTCGGCGGTGAGCGTCTCGTCGCGCAGCAGCACCTTGTCGAGCTCGATCGCCATGCCCCCGTCGCCGTTGGAGGCCAGCTCCGACGTCGCGCACGAGATGCCGGCGGCGCCGAGATCCTGGATGCCCTCGACGAGATCGCCCGCGAAGAGCTCGAGGCAGCACTCGATGAGCACCTTCTCGGCGAACGGGTCGCCGACCTGCACGGCCGGGCGCTTCGTGGGCCCGCCTTCGGAGAACGTGTCGCTCGCCAGGATCGAGGCGCCGCCGATGCCGTCGCCCCCGGTGCGGGCGCCGAACAGCACGACCTTGTTGCCCGCCCCCCGCGCGTTGGCGAGGTGCAGGTCTTCGTGGCGGAGTACGCCGACCGCGAGCGCGTTGACGAGCGGGTTCGCCTGGTACACCGGGTCGAACCAGGTCTCGCCGCCGATGTTGGGCAGGCCGAGGCAGTTGGCGTAGAACGAGATGCCGCTCACGACGCCGGGCACGACGCGCGCCGTGTCGGGGTGGTCGATCGCGCCGAAGCGCAGCGCATCCATGACGGCGACGGGGCGGGCACCCATCGAGATGATGTCCCGCACGATGCCGCCGACGCCGGTCGCCGCACCCTGGAACGGCTCGATGTACGACGGGTGGTTGTGGCTCTCGATCTTGAAGGTGACGGCCCAGCCCTCGCCGATGTCGACGACGCCCGCGTTCTCGCCCATGCCGACCATGAGGTTCTTCGTCATCTCGGGGCTGACCTTGGCGCCGAACTGGCGCAGGTGCACCTTCGACGACTTGTACGAGCAGTGCTCGCTCCACATGACGGAGTACATCGCGAGCTCGCCCGAGGTGGGACGCCGGCCGAGGATGTCGCGGATGCGCTGGTATTCGTCGGGCTTGAGCCCGAGCGCCGCGTAGGGCTGCTCTCGCTCGGGAGTGGCGGTGGCGTTCTCAACCGAGTCGATCATCGGGAGCGAGTTTACCCGCGGGCGAGCGCGTCGAGCGTCGCGAGGGTCTCGTCGGCCCAGGCGATCGACGCGCGGGCGCTGTGCTCGCCCGCCGAGATGGTGATGAGCCGGTACGGGCGGTGCGTCGGGTCGTCGGTCTCGGCCTCCGCGCGGGCGACGACGAGGGCGGCGAGGCGGGCCTCGGCGGCGGCCCGGCTCTCGGCGACGAGGACCCGGCACGCCTCCGCTCCGATCACGTCGCCGAAGAAGAGCCGCAGCAGGATGCCGTTGCGCGGCGGGGTCGACACCGGGGCCTGGCGCATGAGCTCGATGAGCCGCTCGCGCCCCGAGGGGGTGAGCCGATGGACGCTCGACCCGCCGCGATCGCCCGCGTCGGTCGCGACGAGTCCGTCGGACCGGAGCCGCGCGAGGGCGGGGTAGATCTGCCCGAAGCTCTCGCTCCAGAAGGCCCCGAGATGGGTCGTCACGGCCTCCCGCACGGCGTAGCCGGTGAGGGGCCCGACGCTCAGCACGGCGAGTACGGCGAGATCGGTCTGGCTGCTCCGCGTCACGCCTTCAATATATCTGCTAGAAATGTCACCTATCTGTCAGAGAGGATGCCATGCTCGCCATCGCAGGGATCGTCGCGCTCGTGCTGTACGCCGTGCTCGTCGGCTTCCAGGTCGCCCTCGCCGCGGGCGCGCCGTGGGGCCGCGCGGCCTATGGCGGACAGCATCCGGGGGTTCTGCCGAGGGGCTATCGGATCGCGAGCGCCGTCGCGGCCGTTGTCTGGGCGGGCGTCGCCCTCGCGGTCGCCCGTCGCGCGGGCCTCCCGATCTGGGCTCCGCTGCCGGACGCCGCCCTGCCCGTGCTCGTCTGGGTCGTCGTCGGACTCTCCGTCGTCGCCGTCGTGCTCAATGCGATCACCCGGAGCCAGATCGAGCGCGCGATCTGGCTGCCGGTGACGCTCGTACTCCTGGCGAGCGTGCTCGCGGTCGCCCTCGGAAGCTGAACCCGCCCCGGGGTCAGATCCAGGCGCCGTCGAGCGCGGCCCGACCGGCGGCCGACATCGCGGCGAATCGGGCGCGTTCCGTGGCGTCGAAGTCGCGGCGGGCCACGGTCGCATCGAGCCGGTCGAGCTGATCCGCGACGGCCGCTGCGTCGTCCGGCCGGTCGCAGGCGAAGGCGACCTCGCGCAGCAGCCCGTAGAGCCGCGCGGCCACCTCGGGGTCGCCGGCGCCGGCATGACGCACCTGGGCCACGCCCGTCTCCAGCAGCGACGAGAAGAGGTGCCGCTGCACGATCACCCGCGCGATCCCGTCATCGTCGAGCAGCACGGGCGCCTGCTCGGGGAGGCGGGCGAGTTCGCTGAGCACCGCCGAGACATGGCCGAGAGCGTGCACCGCCGTCGTCGCGTCGTTGATGCCGGGCGAGACCGCGCGGGCCGCGATGTCGACGAGTTGACGCAGGCCGAAGCCGATGTCCTGGGTCGGCGTGCGCTCGTAGCCGATCCCGAACGCCGCCCGGATGCGGCGTTCGAGGGATGCCGCGTCGGCGAGTGCCGCGTCGTCGAGTGCTGCGCGGCGCAGCGGGTCGCGCGGCCACCAGAACGCGAGGGGCGTGCCGTCGATCACATTGGTGCCGACCGCGCGTGCCTCCTCGATCACGAGATCGTGCTCGCGAGCGACCTCGACGAGGCGCTCGCGATCGGTGCCGGTGAGGAACCCGGACTCGGTGGCCAGCGCCGCTCGCGGAGAAGCGGGCCGGGAGGGTGGCTCGGCTCGCCCGTCGTCCTCCGCTGTCTCGCCCGTGCTGCGCACGAGCGCGATCGTGCCGCTCGTCTCGCGATGCACGTCGCGCATGACCGTCTCGATCCGGAGCTGCCGCGCGAGATGCGCCAGGAACAGCACGAGCATCACGACACTGGCCACGGTGAGCAGGAACGCCAAGGTGATCGCGAAGCGCGGCACGGCGGCGTCGCCGCCCTCGTCCTCGTCGCGGACGGTGCGCAGGACGGTCAGCGCGAACGCGAAGGTGGCGAGGAACATCGCCAGGGTGCGATGAACCACGCGATCACGGGAGAAGAGTCGTAGCACGCGCGGGGAGGCCTGGCTGCTCGCGAGCTGGAGCGCGACGACGGTGAGCGAGAAGGTGAGCGTGGTCGCCGACACCAGCGAGCCGGCGATCGCGGCGAGCACCGCGCGCGCGGCATCCGGTCCCCCCGAGAAGAGCAGCGCGGCGAACCAGCCCGGCAGGTCGTCGTCGAGCGCCGCGTCGGCGATCGGAATCGCGACACCGAGGATGACCGCGGCGACGATGGCCGCGACCGGCACAGGCCACAGCCGCGCGGCGACGCTCTCCCGAAGCGACGCGAGGCGGAGCCGGTCGCGACGGGCACGCCTGTCGCGCAAGGTCATCCCGCCATGCTAACCAGCGACCTCGGGGGTCGTGCTGCGATCCCCGACGCCCGAGCTAGCGTGGAGACGGACGAGAGGGAGACCCGCCGTGCCCGAACTCACCGAATGGAGTGCCTTCGCGCTCGGAACCGCCGCCGTTCTCGTGGCCGGAGTGGTCGCCGTCGCGATCGTGGTCATCCCGCTGCGCCTGATCGCCCGTCGCAAGGGATGGGATCCGAAGCTGCTCGGGCGCATGCGTCGCCCCTTCCGCGCCCTCGTGCTGCTCGCCGGTGTCGCGATCTCGGTCGCGCTGTGGCTGCCGAGCGATCTCGCGGACTGGCGGCGCGGCATCCTGCACGGCCTCGCGATCGCGATGATCGCCGCCGGGGCCTGGCTGCTCGCCGGGGTCGTCGGGGTGCTGTTCGCCCGCGTGCGCGCGAGCTACCGCGTGGATGTCGCGGACAACCGGGTCGCTCGTCGCGTGCACACCCAGATCAGCATCCTGCGGCGGGTGACCGTCGTCGTCATCGGCGTGCTCGCGATCGGGGCGATCCTGCTCACCTTCCCCGGGGTTCAGGCCGTGGGCGCGAGCGTGCTCGCCTCGGCCGGCGTGCTGAGCGTCGTGGCCGGCATCGCCGCGCAGGGCACGCTGGCGAACGTCTTCGCCGGACTGCAGCTCGCGTTCTCCGACGCGATCCGCGTCGACGACGTCGTGATCGCGGACGGCGAGTGGGGTCGCATCGAGGAGATCACCCTCACCTACGTCGTCGTGCACATCTGGGACGATCGCCGGCTCGTGCTGCCCTCCACCTACTTCACGTCGACGCCGTTCCAGAACTGGACCCGCCGCGGCAGCGAGCTGCTCGGCAGCATCGAGCTCGACCTCGACTGGACGGTGAGTCCGGGCGAGATGCGCGAGCACCTCGCCGAGGTGCTCGCCGCCGACCCGCTCTGGGACGGCCGTTCGTCGTCGCTGCAGCTCACGGACGCCACCGGCGGTTACGTGCGGGTGCGCATCGTCGTCACCGCGGCCAGTGCCGGCGCGCTCTGGGATCTGCGCTGCAACGTGCGCGAGGCGATGGTCGAGTGGCTGCACGCGAAGCACCGGGATGCTCTGCCGCGCACCCGCGTCTCCATGGTCGAGCAGCCGGCCCGTGCTCGGCGACGCCCGACGAACGCGGAGCCTCACGAAGGCGTGTTCAGCGGTTCCGAGAACGCCGAGCGCCGAGGACAGAACTTCACGCAGTCGGTGCCCGTGCAACAGCGATCGGATCTCCGTCCTGAGGGGGAGCCGGGCTCGGCGGGCTCTCGATAGCGTGGAGGCATGACGCAGGGACAGACACTCGTCTTCGACGGGGTGACCAAGAGATTCGGGTCGGTCGCGGCGGTCTCCGACCTCGACTTCACGGTCGAGCCGGGCCGTGTGACCGGCTTCCTCGGGCCGAACGGCGCGGGCAAGACCACGACGCTTCGGATGCTGCTGGGGCTCATCTCGGCGACGAGCGGCACGGCGACGATCGGCGGCAAGCGCTACCGCGACCTCGACCGTCCGATGCACGTCGTCGGCGCATCGCTCGAAGCCGCCTTCCACCCCGGACGCTCCGGTCGCGACCACCTCGGCGTCGTCGCGACGGCGGCCGGTATCCCGACCTCGCGCGTCGAGGCGGTGCTCGAGCAGACCGGCATGAGTCCGTACGCGGGCCGCCGCGTCGGCGGCTACTCGCTCGGCATGAAGCAGCGGCTCGGCCTCGCCACCGCGCTGCTCGGCGACCCCGGCGTGCTCGTGCTCGACGAGCCGATCAACGGACTCGACCCCGAGGGCATCCGCTGGATCCGCACCTTCCTGCAGGCGCTCGCCGCCGAGGGTCGCACCATCCTCGTCTCGTCGCACCTGCTCTCCGAGGTGCGGCAGACGGTCGACGACGTCGTCGTCATCGCGGGTGGGCGCCTGCGCTTCGTCGGTCCGCTCAGCGGCCTCGAGGGCACCGCGACCCGCTCGACGATCGTCGACGCCCCCGACCGCAACGCCCTCGCGGCCGCCCTCGCCGCCGCCGGGCACCAGCCGCGGCCCGGTGCCGACGGCCTCGCCGTCGACCTCGAACCCGCGGAGGTCGGACGCATCGCACTGGGGGCCGGCGTCGCGCTGAGCGCGCTCGCGGCCTCCGGCGCCGGACTCGAGGACGAGTTCCTCGCGCTCGTCGCCGATCCGGAGCGCGGCGTGGAAGGAGGACGGCGATGAGCTCGTTCGTGCGCGCCGTGGGCGCCGAGTTCCGCAAGGTGTTCAGCACGCGGCTGTGGTGGGTGCTGGGCCTCATCCTGTTCGGCTACGTCGGCATCAGCGCCGCCGGGATCGGCTGGGCGCTGACGCTCACGCCCGACGAGGCCGGTCCGATGCCGTTCGACCTCGCGCCGCTCGTCTACGCGATGACGACGGCGACCGGCTTCGTCTTCCCCGTCATCTTCGGCGCGATGTCCATCACGGGCGAGGTGCGGCACCGCACCCTCGCCACGGTGTTCCTCGCGACGCCGCACCGCGGAGTCGTGCTCGCCGCGAAGGCGGTCGTCGGGCTGCTCGTCGGCGCCCTCTACGGTGTCATCGGGCTCGTCGCCTCCGTCGGGCTCGGCGCGGCCGTGCTCGCCGCGAGCGGGGTCGAGACCCTGCTCGGCGAGGGCGACACGTGGCTGCTGATCGGCCGCATCGTGCTCGCGATGGCGATCTGGGGCCTCGTCGGCGTCGGCGTCGGCGTCATGATCCCGAGTCAGATCGGGTCGATCGTCGCCATCCTCGCCTTCACGCAGTTCGTCGAGCCGCTGCTGCGCACCGCCGCGGCGTTCGTCGACGGGCTCGACGAGGTGGGCCGCTTCCTGCCCGGTGCCGCCGGCGACGCCCTCGTCGGGGCGAGCTTCTTCACGGTCTTCGCCGGTGTCGGCGGTGGCGCGGCGCCGCTCGAGTGGTGGCAGGGCGGTCTCGTGCTCGCCGCCTTCGCGCTGCTGTTCGGCGTGATCGGCTCGCTCACGACGTGGCGTCGGGACGTCTCGTAGGAGTTTTGTCGGGTTAGTTGCACATTGCTCCGTCCTCCGGCAGCAATGTGCAACTGACGTGCGCGCGAGTCGGCGGGCAGCGCTACCCTCGCCGCATGACGATCGCGACCCAGCCGACCGATGCCGACGTCACGGCCTTTCTCGATGCGGTGCCCGACGAGCGACGCCGCGCCGATGGCCACGCGATGCGCGGGCTCATGGAACGCGTGACGGGCGAACCCGCGGTGATGTGGGGTCCGGCGATCGTCGGCTTCGGCAGCCGCCCGTACACGAACACGAAGGGCACCTACGACTGGATGGTCGTCGGCTTCTCGCCGCGCACGACGGCCCTCACCGTCTACGGCGTCTACGACGACTACGCGCCCGCCGACCCGCTCTTCGCCGAGCTCGGACCGCACGACACGGGCAAGGGATGCCTTTACCTCAAGCGGTTGGATGCCGTCGACGCCGCGGTGCTCGAGCGTCTCGTGCGCGGGGCGTGGGAGCGCGCCGCCTAGCGGCTCCTACTCGCGTCCGCCGGGGGGCCCGACGAGCAGCAGCACCGTGAAGATCGCGACCAGCACGACCGCTGCGACGACGAGCAGCAGCACCGGGCGGCGTAGGAACCAGCGCACGAGCGCGTCGAGCGGCGTGCGGTCGCCCGCGGCGTCCGGATCGAGGCGCCAGTCGCCGTCGAGCCGACCGCGGCGAGCGAGCGAGAGCTCGAGCGGGATCGTCGCATACGGGATGACGGCCGCCGCGACGGCGAGCACGACGAGCCCGACGGGCCAGCGACGGTCGATGCCGACGAGCAGCGCCGTCGCGGCGTAGGCGAGGAAGACGAATCCGTGGATGCCGCCGCCGATCGTCACGCCGAGCGCCCAGCCGGTGGTCGCGCGCAGCACGAGCCCTGCGATGAGCAGCGTCCAGGTGATCGCCTCGGCGATCGCGACGAGGCGGAAGAGCGCGCGCGGGGTCACGCGCGCGCGAGGGCGTGACGCAGCACGCTCGTGAAGAACGTGAGTCCGTCGACGCCCGACCGCATCGCATCCGGGGTGTCGGGACCGAAGCCCGGCTCGACGGCGTGCTCCGGGTGCGGCATCAGCCCGACGACGTTGCCCGCCGCGTTCGTGAGCCCGGCGATGTCGTCGAGCGATCCGTTCGGGTTGAGCCCCGTGTAGCGGAACGCGACCAGGCCGTCGCCTTCGAGCCGCTTGAGGGTCTCGGCGTCGGCGATGAAGCCGCCTTCGCCGTTCTTGAGCGGGATGGTGATCTCCTGGCCCTGCTCGAAGCCGTTCGTCCACGCGGTCGACGCGTTCTCGACGCGGAGTCCCTGGTCGCGGCAGATGAAGTCGCCGTGGTCGTTGCGGATGAGGCCGCCCGGCAGGAGGTGGGCCTCGACGAGCACCTGGAAGCCGTTGCAGATGCCGAGCACGGGCATGCCGGCGTTCGCGGCGTCGATGACCTCGGCCATGATCGGCGATCGGGCCGCGATCGCGCCGCAGCGCAGGTAGTCACCGTACGAGAAGCCGCCGGGCAGGACGATCGCGTCGACGCCCTGCAGGTCGTGGTCGCCGTGCCACAGCGCGACGGGCTCGGCACCCGCGATGCGGGCGGCGCGCTGCGCGTCGCGGTCGTCGAGCGAGCCGGGGAAGGTGACGACGCCGATGCGCATCAGGAGACGGCGCTCTCGACGACGCTGACCTTCACGACGTCTTCGATGACCGAGTTGCTCAGCAGCTCGTCGGCGAGCTTGTGCGCCTCGGCGAGCACGGCATCCGTGACCTCGCCCTCGACGGTGAGCTCGAAGCGCTTGCCGATGCGCACGTCGGTGAACGGGCTGCCGCCCTCGCGGCGGAGCGATCCGGCGACCGCTTTGCCGGCCGGATCGAGCAGTTCCGCCTTGGGCATGACCTCGACGACGATCGTGGGCACGGTTCTCCTCGCGAGAAGGGGTGGGGACCCCTCCAGTCTACGACCGCAGGATCTGCGCGACGCTCTCCGCCATCCGCCCGTAGCCCGGGCCGTCGGGGTGGAAGCCGTCCGACGCGACCGAGCGGCCGTCGAAGCCCGGGGCGAGCAGGGCGCCGTGCTGCGCGCACACCCGGGCCGCGACACGGGAGAGTCCGCGGGCGGCAGAGCCGAGCGCGCTGCGCAGAGGCTGCGGCAGCACCGCGAAGTCGCCGAAGGCGGGGGGTGCGACGACGACGATGCGGGCGTCGGGACTCGCGGACTGCAGCCGGTCGATGAGGGCGCCGAGGTCTCGCGCGAAGGCGCGGGGCGAGCGCAGCTTCATCGCGTCGTTCCAGCCGACGACGAGGACAGCCACGTCGGCCGGCCCACCCGCCGCCTCGTCGATGTGGTCGCGCAGCACGTCGGCGGCCGTGGCGCCGTTGCGGCCGGCCGCGCGCCACCGCGCCCCGAGGAGTGAGCCGAGGCGTCCCGGCAGCGCGTCCGCGAGGGACTCCGCTCCCGTGCCGACGGCGGTGGAGTCGCCGACGACGACGAGGCGCAGCTTCCCCTTGCCGCCGACGCGGTCACCGTCCGGTGCCTCCAGCAGCGGGGTCGACCGACGCAGCGCCGCGCCCTGCGCGAGCACCACCGGGGCGAGGAGAACGGCGAGGGCGCGGCTCATCCCTCGGCTCCGTCCGCCGGCGTCGGGTCGGCCGGATCCCAGATCGCCCACAGGGCGTCGGCGAACGGGAAACGGGGTTCGGCGTGCCCGTTGCACATGACGGCGATCGACGTCTCCCGGTCGGCAGACACGGTGAAGGTCGAGATGTAGCCGCCGAAGCGTCCGTTGTGGTTGAGGTCGCCGTCGACCTCGATGTCCATGCCGGCGGCGTACAACTCGCCCGTGCCCTCGTCGGCGGCGCCGACGGCGAAGTCGTCCTGGATGATCTCGCCCGCGCGATACTGGTCGCCCCAGCGCACGAGCTCGCTCGGCGTCGTGAAGATGCCGATAGCTCCGTAGGCGGTCCAGCCGGGCGGCTGGAAGTTGAGGTCGGCGTCGTACGACAGTGCGACGTCGGGAGCGACGAGGCTCGGCGTCAGTTCCATGTCGAGTTGGAGCGGGGTGAAGATCCGCTCGTCGAGGAAGACCGGCAGCGGCTGTCCGCTCACACGGTTCACGACCTCGGCGAGCAGCACGTAGTTGGAGTTCGAGTAGGTGTAACCCGAACCCGGCTCGAGCGAGCGCAGGCGGCGGATCGCATCCAGGATGCGCGCGTGGTCGGCGCCGTCGCTGAACCCGATCCCGTCGTCGTCGAGCACGACCCAGTAGTCGCGTACACGGCTCGTGTGGTGCATGAGCTGGTCGAGCGTCACCGTGCGACCCCACGCCGGAAGCCCCTCGATGTAGGTGCTCACCGGGTCGGCGAGCGACAGGGCGCCGTCGCGCTGCAGCATGAGGATGGCGGTGGCCGTGAACTGCTTCGCGACCGAAGCCATGTCGAACCGCGTCTCGGTCGTGACGGGCGTGCCCGCGCCCAGGTCGGCGAGCCCTGCGGCTCCGGCCCAGACCACGTCGCCACGCACTCCCACGGCTCCCGAGCACCCCGGGCGGTCGACCGCGACGAGTCGCTCGAGCACGAGATCGCTCTGCAGTACGCGCTTGTCGATCGTCGAGACGGAGCGCATCCGGCCGTCGGGTTCCTCGAGCGTCGGGGGCGTCGCCGCGCACCCGGCGAGGAGACCCGCGGATGCCGCCACGGCGAGCGACCGCGAGACGAGCCGGGAGGAACGCACCGCACCACGGTATCCCGCGGAGCCCTGCCGCGCTCCGATCGTTCAGCTTCCGGTCGTCGGGTGGTCACCCGGAATCCGTACTGTCGGCGGCATCCGACGCCGGCAGGGGGTGCGCATGGGCGGGACCGCCGCGGTGGCGAGTGACAGCACGGTGCGCGTGACCGGGCCGATGGAGGCTCAGGTCTTCCGCGGCGTGGGCGCGCCTTTCGAGACGGTGGCCGTCCCCGAGCTCGCTCTCGCCCACGGCGAGGTGCTCGCGGCGGTGGAGCTCGCCACCCTCTGCGGGTCCGACGTGCACACGGTTCGCGGCGCACGTCCGGCGCCGCTGCCTCTCGTGCTCGGCCACGAGCAGGTCGGTCGCATCGTCGCGATCGGACCGGGCCGGCCACCGCGCGCCGTCGACGGAACACCGCTCGCCCTCGGTCTGCGGGTCGTCTGGGGGGTCGCGGTCGCCTGCGGACGCTGCCGCTACTGCCACTCCGGGCTGCCGCAGGCGTGCGTCACGCTGCGGAGATACGGGCACGAACGGATGGCGAGGGGGTGGGAGCTCTCCGGCGGCTTCGCGTCGCACGTGCAGTTGCGCGCCCGCACACCCATCGTCGCGGTCGCCGAGGGCACGCCGGCCGAGCTGCTCGCGCCGGCGTCCTGTGCCACGGCGACCGTGATGGCCGCCCTCGACGCCGCGCGTGCGATCCGCTCGCTCGTCGGCGCGGTCGTCGCGATCTCCGGCTGCGGGATGCTCGGACTCACCGCCGTCGCCGCGGCGGTGGCGGAGGGGGCGCTCGTCGTCGCGACCGACCCCGACCGCGATCGGCGCGCCGCCGCCCTCGAGTTCGGCGCCGCAGCCGTCGGCGACGGCACGGCCGAAGGGCTCGCGCAGGCGTTGCGTCGCGTGCCCGCCGGCCGCTCGGGCTACCAGGTCGCGCTCGAGCTCTCCGCGGCGCCGTCGGCCGTGCAGTCGCTGCTCGGGGCGGCCGACATCGGAGCGGTGCTCGTGCTCATCGGGAGCGCCGCCCCGACGTCGACCGTCGCCGTCGACCCCGAGCAGGTCGTGCGGCGACGGCTCACGATCCGCGGGGTGCGCGACTACGCACCGCACCACCTGCGCGAGGCGGTGGAGTTCCTCGAGCGGCCGGCGTCGGCATCCCTCTCGGGGCTCGTCGGCGACATCCATCCGCTCGGGGGGATCGAGTCGGCGATGCTGCACGCGCGCGCCCACTCGTCGGTGCGGGTGGGGCTGCGACCCGAGCCCGTCCCGGTTCGCGTGCTCGTGGGCTTCGATACACCGCGCTGACGCGCGGCACTCAGCCCGCGAGGGGCTCCACGGGCACCTGGAGCTCGGTCACCCAGTCGGGACCGGGCTCGTGCCCGTCGGCGTTCACGTACACCTCGCGCGAGGAGCCCGAGACGCGGTAGCCGTCGGCGACGAGGCGCTCCATGAGTCGCATCCACGACTCCCCGATGCCGCTCATGTCGCCGTGATGCAGCAACGTCGCGGCGGTCGGGATGCCGGCGAGCTCGACCACGTCGTAGCCCTCTCCCGCGACGGGCGGCGTCTCGGCGGGGTACGACACGTGCACCTCGAGTTGCTCGCCGTCGGCCGGGTCGTACCAGAAGACCCCCGGTTCGAGGAGCGGGCGACCGGCGGCGACGAGGGCGTCGTCGAGACGGCCGATGAGCGGTCCGATCACGGGAGTGACGTTCTCGGGGCCCATCCCGGGCGCGACCCCGTGCGCGGCGTAGACGGTGAGCGGGTCGACGGGCTTGTAGACGACATCCGACATGGTGGTTCCTTCCAGGAGGCGGAGACGCCGCTCGATGCGGGCGAGCCGTGCGCGATCGTCGGCGACGGAGGCCTCGAGTTCCGCGCGGCGCTCGGCGAGCACCTCACGCAACCCGGCATCCGCGTCGTCGACGCGACCGAGAGCACGGATGCGCTCGAGGCCGACCCCGAGCTCCCGCAGCTCCACGATGCGCAGCAGCGAGGGCAGCTGGTCGATCGCGTAGGAGCGGTAGCCCGTGCGCGGCGCGACGCTCGCGGGCTCGAGCAGCCCGATCGCGTCGTAGTGGCGCAGCATCCGCACGCTCACCCGTGCCAGGGCGGCGAACTCTCCGATGGTGTACATGGTGGAGACCACGTTCGACCCTGACACAGTGTGAGGGTCAAGCGGCGGTGGTGGCTGGTCTCGGCACGCCGCTGCGCGGCTACTCGACCACCGAGACGCGGATGAGATTCGCCCACGGGTCGTCGAACTCGAGCGCCGCGCCGGTGTCGCGGGTCGCGTGCCCGTAGTGCGTGAGCCGTTCGCCGAGCTCGCCGAGGTCGTCGGCGCCGGGCACGAGGATGTCGACCCGCCCGAGCCCGAGCGTCTGCTGCCGTCGCCCGGCACCGCGGGAGTTCCACACGTTCATCGCCATGTGGTGGTGGTAGCCGCCGGCCGAGACGAACAGCGCCTGCCCGCCGTACTCGAACGTCTCGGCGAACCCGAGCTGCCGCACGTAGAACTCCCGCGCGGGTGCGACGTCGCCGACGGAGAGGTGGATGTGCCCGACCCGCGCGTCGCCCCAGCCCGCGCCGGCGAGGCCCTCCTCGGTGAGGTGCTCCTGCAGGAAGCGGTTCGGGTCGAGGTAGATCGTGCCCATCTCGATCGTGCCGTGCGTCCAGCTCCACGCGGAGCGGTCGCGGTCCCAGTAGAGCTCGACGCCGTTGCCCTCGGGGTCGTCGAAGTAGAACGCCTGGCTCACGAGGTGGTCGCTCGATCCGGTGAAGGTGCCGGGATGCCGCTGGGCGACCGAGTAGACGGCGGCGGCGAGAGCGGCCTGGGTGTCGAAGAGGATGGCGGTGTGGAAGAGGCCGGCCTGGCCGGGGGAGGCGTGCGTCAACTCCGGGGAGTGCTCGAGCACGACGACGGGACGATGCCCGCGGCCGAGCACGACGCGCGGCCCGTCGGCGGAGAGCTGCTGCAGCCCGACGGCATCCCGGTAGTACGCCGTCATCCCGTCGAGGTCGGCGACGTTGAGCGTCACCGCGCCCATGGCGGTGTCGGCGGCGAGCTGCTCGGGACTTGTTGTCACATCAACTACAACGGCGACGGTCGGGAGGCTATTCCAGCTCGAGGAACCGGTCGACGAGCTCGCGGTAGCGCGCCGCCGTGCGCTCGACGATGTCGGCGGGAAGCTCGGGCGGCTCGCCCGTGCGGTCCCAGTTCGCGGCGAGCCAGTCGCGCACGATCTGCTTGTCGAAGCTCTCCAGTCGACCCTCGCCGCCGGCCGCGTAGGTCTCGGCGTCCCAGTACCGGCTCGAGTCGGAGGTGAGCACCTCGTCGGCGAGCACCGCGGTGCCGGTCACGGCGTCGCGGCCGAACTCGAACTTCGTGTCGGCGAGGATGACCCCGCACTTCTCGGCGGTGGCCGACGCCGTCGCGAAGATGCGCAGGCTCATCTCGCGCAGCAGTTGGGCGTCCGAGGCGCCGACGAGCTCGATCATCCGCTCGAACGTGATGTTCTCATCGTGCTCGCCGAGCGGCGCCTTGAAGGCCGGGGTGAAGATCGGCTCGGGAAGCTTGTCGCCCTCGTCGAGCCCGGCGGGCAGGCGGATGCCGCACACCGTCTGCGAGGCGCGGTACTCGGCCCAGCCCGAGCCGGCGAGGTAGCCGCGCACGACGCACTCGATCGGGAACATCTCGAGCTCGTGCACGAGCATCGCCTTGCGCGCGATGTCGTCGGGCAGGTGCTCGCCGTTCGACGGGTGCGCCGCCGCGAGGTGCGTCGGCTCGCCCAGTCGGTGGAACCACCAGAGCGACAGCTGCGTGAGCATCGCGCCCTTGCCCGGGATCGCCGGCGACAGGATGTGGTCGAACGCGCTCACCCGGTCGGAGGCGATCACGAGCAGGCGACCCGGATGCGCTTCCGACTCGTAGAGGTCGCGCACCTTTCCGGAGTAGCGGTGCTTCCAGCGCAGGGCTTCGAGTCGGGCGTCGGCGGTCATGAGACCCTCTCGGCGATGTCGTGGCGGTAGTGGGAGCCCTCGAGGCGGATGCCGGAGAGCGTGGAGTAGGCGGCGCTGCGGGCGGCGGCGAAGCCCTCGGCCCGGGCGACGACTCCGAGCACGCGGCCGCCGGTCGCGAGCAGCCGGTCGCCGTCGCGCGCCGTCGCCGCGTGGGCGATCGTCACCCCCGCCGGAAGCTCGGCGGGCAGGGTCAGTTCGCGCCCCGTGACGGGACTCTCGGGGTAACCCTCGCTCGCGAGCACGACGACGACCGCCGACGCAGGGGAGAACTCGGGATCGGGCAGCCCGGCGAGCCGTCCCTGCGCGGCGGCGAGCAGCAGGTCGGAGAGCGGGGTGACGAGTCGCGGCAGCACGACCTGGGTCTCCGGGTCGCCGAAGCGCGCGTTGAACTCGATGACGCGGATGCCGTTCGGCGTGAGCACGAGCCCGCAGTAGAGCAGCCCGGAGAACGGCGTGCCCTCGGCCTCGAGGGCGCGGATCGTCGGGAGCGCGATGGTGCGGCGCACCTCGTCGACGAAGCTCTCCTCCGACCCGAAGTCGGCATCCAACCACGGCAGCGGGGAGTAGGCGCCCATGCCGCCGGTGTTGGGGCCGGCATCGCCGTCGAGCGCGCGCTTGTAGTCCTGCGCCGGGGAGAGCGGCAGCACGTCGTGCCCGTCGGCGAGGAAGAACAGCGACACCTCGGGCCCCGACAGGAACTCCTCGACGAGCACCTCGCCCTGCTGCAGGTAGTGCTCGGCGTGCGCGAGGGCGGCATCCCGGTCGTCGGTGACGATGACGCCCTTGCCCGCCGCGAGCCCGTCGGCCTTGACGACGTGGGGCGCCCCGAACTCGTCGAGCGCCGCCGCCGTCTGCTCGAGGGTGCTCGCCCGCACGGCGCGGCCGGTCGGCACGTCGGCGAGCTCCATGATGCGCTTCGCGAAGGTCTTCGAGCCTTCGAGCGCGGCGGCGGCGCGACCGGGACCGAAGACGGGGATGCCGGCTCGTCGCACGACGTCGGCCACCCCGGCGACGAGGGGCGCCTCCGGTCCGATGACGACGAGATCGACCGAATGGTCGCGCGCATAGGCGGCGACGACGCTGCCGTCCGTCGGGTCGAGGGCGATCGTCTCGACGTGCGCCGCGATGCCGGCGTTGCCCGGCGCGGCGACGATCTCATGCCCCGCATCCTCGGCGAGGAGGGCGGTCACGATCGCGTGCTCGCGGGCACCGGAGCCGAGGACGAGGATGCGCACTCTCCGAGAGTACCGAGGCAGGATGGAACCGTGATCCGCACCCTCTTCGCGCTGGCACTCGCCGGGACCGCTGCCCTCGGCCCGGGCGTCGCTCACGCCGAGCGCGCCCCGATCGTGCAGGCGCCCGGCTGCGAGATCGAGTCGGCGTCGTTCGAGTGGGGCTTCAAGGAGTCGTTCCGCGGCTACATCGACGGCTCGATCGCGAACGGCGAGTGGGCTGTCGCCGACGGCGCGACCTACGAGACCCCCACGTTCGGCTTCCCGGGGGCCCGCGGCCGCCTCGACCCGCGCGGCCCGAACGGCGCGGTCGACTTCGACGGGTCGGTGCGGTTCACCGGGCACGGTGGCATCCTCGACACCACGATCGCGAACCCCGTGCTCGCCTTCCAGGGCACCGACGACGCCGTGCTGCTGCTCGACGTCGCGGGCGCGACGATGGAGGGCGACATGGTCGAGGTGACCGAGGCCCGGTTCGTCACCGTCGATCTGGCGGGGCAGGACCTCACGCCCGTCGGCGGGATCGTGACGATCGTCGACGCGCCGACGGCACTCACGGTCGAGGGGGAGGAGGCGTTCCCGAACTACCCCGCGGGCGAGGCCTTCGACCCGATCTCGGCGTCGATCGACATCGGCGAGTGCGACCTCGCGGGGCAGCCGATCGGCACCGACGTGATCGACGGCGGCGACGGGGTGATCGGCGACGCGACCCCCTGGGTGGTGCTCGTCGTCGTGCTCGCGGCGGTGCTCGTCATCCTCGTCACGATCCTGTTCGTCGGGAGACTCCGCCGGTGAGCGTGCGGCGCCGCATTCCGCTCGACGAGGGCCGCGCGGCCGTGCGCGCCGCTGTCGCCGGAGCCGAGGATCGCGCGACGGTCGCGCTGGCATCCCGGTTCCTCCTCGAGCAGCTCGCCGAGGAGGCCGAGGGTCACACGGTCGAGGTGCGCGTGCCGCCGTTCGGTGCCGTGCAGGCCGTGCCGGGGCCGCGGCACACGCGCGGCACCCCGCCCAACGTGGTCGAGATGGATGCCGCCACCTGGATCGCACTCGCGACCGGCAGCCTCGACTGGGATGCCGCGGTCGCCGAGTTGCGCGTCACCGCGTCGGGGCAGCGCGCGACGCTCGCCGAGCACCTGCCGCTGCGGTGGGAGAGAATGGAACCGTGAGCGAATCCGAGGTCAGCATCCGTCGTGCCCCGCGCATCGGCGTGTTCCTCGTGTTCGGCGCGATGCTCGGGGCGCTCGTCACCCTCATCCTCACGAGCCTGTTCGAGCCCGACGAGAACGTCGGATTCGCGGCCTCCTACGCCTACTTCTGCCTCTACGGCATCCCGGCCGGGGTCGCCCTCGGGGCCGGTGTCGCGCTGCTGCTCGACTGGCGCTCGAAGCGCCGCACGCGCACCGTGACGGTCGCGCACGACGAGGTCACCGGCGCCGAGTAGCGACTAACTCGCCTGGTTCGACTCGACCCAGGCGAGGTACTCGGGGCTGACGGTGCCCGTCACGTAGTCGCCCGTGAAGCACGACATCTCGAGCGCCTCGATGTCGCTGCCCTCGAGGATGGCCGCCTGCATGTCGGCGACCTCCTGGTAGATCAGGTAGTCGGCGCCGAGGGCGGTGGCGATGTCGGGGATCTTCTTGCCCGCCGCGATGAGCTCGGCGCGAGTCGGCATGTTGATGCCGTACACGTGGGGGTACCGCACCGGCGGGGCGGCGGACGTGAACGTGACCGAGTTCGCGCCCGCCTGCCGCGCCATGTCGACGATCTCCTTCGACGTCGTGCCGCGCACGATCGAGTCGTCGACGATGAGCACGTTCTTGCCCTTGAACTCGCTCGACATCGCGTTGAGCTTCTGCTTGACGCTGCGGGAGCGCTGCTCCTGCCCGGGCATGATGAAGGTGCGGCCG
>NZ_JBMRCP010000047.1:0-76607 GCF_057350545.1 Pseudolysinimonas sp.
GCAGCCCTTCACCTCGAACACGGCTCGAGCCGACGCCCTTGACCCGTTCCTCGAGCACTACAACACTCGACGCATCCACACCGCCCACGGGCAAACCCCAGCCAGCCGCGTGTCACCAACGTGACGGCTCAGTACAGCTAGCCGCCCGGCCGGCCGTCAGCTCACGGGCGCCGTGGGCGTCGCGGGCGGAGCCGGAGGTGTCGCCGTCGGGGCGGCGGCGCGCACCACGGGGGTGGCGGCCGCCAGGCGGCTGCGCGACTCGGTCACCTGCGCGAGCAGCAGCGCCTCGTCCTGCTGCGACCCGATGCGGTCGCGCCCCGACACGATGCGGTTGCGCGTGAACGCGAGGTGCGTCGCATCCTTGATGTACTCCTTCATGACGGCCTTCATGCCCCGCTGACGCGCCCAGGCGAGCGCCTGACGGCGGCCGGCGGCGGTGCCGAGCGTGTTGACCTCCGACTGGTTGAACCAGCCCGCGGCCGCGTACTCGCCGAGCCGCAGCTGCGTCATCTTCGCCTCACGTCGGCGCAGCAGCACCACGATCAGCACCGCGATGGCGAACAGCGGCACCTGCACGACCAGGTAGTACGCGTAGAAGTCGTAGATGAAGAACAGGATGCCGTTCCAGAACATGTGCAGGAAGATCGCCGGGATCACCCCGATGAGGAAGAAGCCGATGCCGCCGAGCGCGGTTCCCTTGCGTGCCGCGAGCCCGATGAAGAAGCCGGTGAACGCCGTGAACATGACGTGGGCGAACGGGGAGAGCAGACCGCGGATGAAGAAGATCTCGGCGACCGAGCGGTCGAGGCCGCCCGACTCGTTGATCTGCAGGGCGAAGTACTGGATGTTCTCGGTGAACGCGAACCCGCCGCCGATGAGCGCGGCGTAGACGATGCCGTCGACCGGGCCGTCGAAGTAGCGACGCGCGAACAGGTAGATGAGCAGCAGGCCGAAGCCCTTCGCGAACTCCTCGACGATCGGGGCCTGCACGGCGACCTGCAGCAGGATCGAGTAGTTCTCGCCGATCCCGGCCGCCGCGTAGAGCATCGACAGTCCGTAGTCGAAGGTGACGGCGACACCGATCGACGCGCCGGCGCCCCAGAGCACGCCGAGCAGCTGCAGCAGCCGCGGCTCGGGCTCCCAGCGGTCGATCCAGCGCACACCGAGCAGCACGATGACGAGCGGGACGAGGGCGAGGATGCCGCCGATGAAGGTGAGCCCGCCCCCGAGGAAGTAGAGGAAGTAGCCCGCGATCGCGAGCACCGAGATGATCACGATGACCGAGGCGACGATGAGGGTCCACCGCAGTCCGGGACGCCAACGCGGGTCGAGGTCGAAGATGTCCTGCGGCGTCGCCTGGGTCGCCGCCCTCACCTCGGCGGGCGCCTCCTGAGGAAGTTGCACGGTCGTGGTCGATGCCACGTGGGCCGAGACCGTCGGGGTCGCCTGCGAGGCGCTGGCCCCCGCCGCGGCGATGTCGCCCGGGGTCGTCGGGACGGTCCCGGGGTTCTCGGGGGTCTCGGTGTTCTCGGGGGTCGCCTGCGCCATGCCTGACAATCTATCGAGGATCAGCGCTGCTTCTCGCGCAGGATCGCGAGCGCCCGGGTGACCCGATCCCGGAGCCCGGGAACGCTGCCCCGCTGCGGGATGCGCGCGCGCTCGAGCATCGCCACCACCTCGACCCGCTGCGCCTCGAGCACCTCCTCGAGGCGTTCGCGACGCACGGCGGCCGCGCGCAGGGCGACGACGAACGCGACGACGTGCACCGCGGCGGCGGCGATCGCCGGCACGAGCAGCGCGGGGACGTCGACCACGGCGAGCACGGCCGCCGCCGACACGACGAGCAGGCCGACGACGCGGAGCACGAGGGCGGCTCGGGGGCGACGCGTGCGGAGGCGGTCGGCACGTTCGAGGCGCAGCTCGAAGCCCGCGAGCTCGTCGGCGTCGACGGTGAAGGTGGAGCGGTCGCGCAGGTCGCGGCGCAGGCGGGCGTAGGTGGGGCGTTCCCGCCGCAGCACGGCGAGCACGCCGACGCAGCCGACGCCGAAGGCCGCAAGGGTCGTGAGCAGCAGCACGAGCGTGCCGGGACCCCAGGCGAGACGCGCCGCCCGATCGACACCGTAGGCGACGAGCACGGCGAGCACGGCGGTGAGGGCGATCGTCCAGAACAGCTCGCGTCCGCGACGCCGGGTGAGGGCATCCGGCTCGTCGCTGTCGCGCACCGTCGCGGCGTCGACGAGCGCGCCCACCGCGTCGCTCACCTGGAGCACGACGACGGCGATCCCGGCGACGAGGAGTCCGACCAGGAGGCTGTCGTTCGGCAGCGCGTCGATCATGCGGGGAGCTCCTGTCTGCGGCGGGTGATCCCGACGCTCACGACGGCGGCGACGATGCAGAGTCCGGCGGCTCCGAACCACGCCCAGGTGTACTCGCCGGCGGTGTCGCGCAGCACGCCGGCGGCGATCGCGGCGATCGAGGCGCCGACCTGGTGGGCCGCGAAGACCCACCCGTAGACGACGGCGCCGTCCTTGCCGAAGAGCTCGCGGCACAGTGCCGCGGTCGGCGGCACCGTCGCGACCCAGTCGAGGCCGTAGATCACGACGAAGAGGATGATCGGCGGCTGCACCGTCGCCGACAGCAGGAACGGCAGCAGCAGCAGCGAGACGCCGCGTCCGGCGTAGTAGATCGCGAGCAGGATGCGCGGATTCACCCGGTCGGTGAGCCAGCCGGAGGCGATCGTGCCGACGACGTCGAAGATGCCCACGACGGCGAGCAGCCCGGCGGCGGCGACCTCGAGCATCCCGTGGTCGTGGGCGGCGGGGATGAAGTGCGTGCCGATGAGTCCGTTCGTCGTCGCCCCGCAGATCGCGAACCCCGCGGCGAGCGCCCAGAACGTGCGCACCTTCGCGGCGCGGCGCAGCACCTGCAGCGCGCGCAGAGCCGGGTTGACGTCGCTCCGCTCGGGGAACGTCGGCACGGCGTCGGCCGGGGCACCGTAGGGGGTGATGTTCAGCTCCGCCGGCGAGTTGCGCAGGAAGATCGCGACGACGGGCACGACCGCGAGTGCGATGCCCGCGATGAGCAGCGACGCGAGGCGCCACGAGGTGTCGGCCGCGAGGGCGGCGACGATCGGCAGGAAGATGAGCTGCCCCGTCGCGCTCCCCGCGGTCAGGAGACCGATGACGAGCCCCCGGTTCCGCACGAACCAGCGGTCGGCGATGATCGCGGCGAAGACGAGCGCCATCGACCCCGTGCCCAGGCCGATGAGCACGCCCCAGGTGAGCAGCAGCATCCAGCTGTCGGTGACGAAGATGCTGAGCGCGGAGCCCGCCGCGATCGCGAGCAGCGCGACGCTCGTCACGCGTCGCACACCGAAGCGCTCCATGAGAGCGGCCGCGAAGGGCGCGGTCAGACCGTAGAGCAGGATGTTGACGCTCACCGCGATCGAGAGCTCGGAGCGCGTCCAGCCGAACTCGTCCTCGAGCGGCACGATGAGGGCGCTCGGCGCGCTGCGGAACCCGGCGGCACCGAGCAGCGCGAGGAACGCGACTCCGGCGACGATCCACGCGGGGTGGATCCGGCGGGTCATCCCTGACTCGGGGCGGCGGGGTCAGCTGCGACGGGGTCGAGTTGCGCGATCAGCGAGAAGACGCACACGGCGAACATGAGTCCGGCGTAGCCGGCGAGCACGACCCGCGTCGACGGCTTGAAGGTCGCCTCGACGCGCGCGAGGAGGTCGGCAGGCACCCGGCTCGGGTCGGCGCCGACGGCGCGGCCCCACTCGAGCAGGAGCGCCTCGGCCTCGGTGACCTGCGGCGCGTCGGGGTCGTCGCCGCCGTCGCGCAGCTCGCCCTCGAAGAACGCCGTCGGGAACGGGGCGGGGACGGCGCGCGACAGGGCGAGCGAGAACAGGGTGACGGCGCGCTCGCCCACGAGCGGCTCGAGCTCCTCTTTGACGTCGAACCAGCGGGCGTACGACTCGAACACCGTGACGTTGCCGAGCAGCGCGTAGTCGAGGGCCGATAGCGGCCCGGGATGCTCGTCCTGGAACCTGTTCGCCGCGCTCACGGCGTCGGAGGAGAGCTCGTCGCGCGACGGCACGGGGAGGAAACCCATGGCGTCAGCCTAGGACGCGACCCGGCCGTCGCGCGCGGGGTCAGGCGGCCAATCGCCCCTCGGTGGCAGGAAGCAGCGGGACCTCGTCGAAGACACCCGCACGGATCGCCTGGAACACCTCGACCGCGGCCTGCGCGAGACGGCCGTGACTGCCCAAGCCCCGCCGCCGCGCCATCCGGTCGTCCTGAATGGCGACCTGCGCCGTCTGCGCCGTGTCGCCGTCTCTCGCCGGATCGACGACGCGGGCGCCGAGCGAGCGCGCCCACGCGGCGGTCATCTCGGCCACGAGCGGGTCGTGCGACTCGATGCGCACCTGCTCGCCGCGGCTGAAGGGCCGCGTGCGCACGAGGGCGCGGGCGATGAGTCCGGCACCGAGGTAGGAGACGACCTTCTCGTCGCTGACCCAGCTGGGCACGCCGAGGACGTCGTCCTGGTCGATGAGGATGAGCTCGTCGAGCTGCTGTCCGCTGTCGCGCCAGGCGACGCGGTCGCGCGGCGCGAAGCCGTTCGTGTCGGGCCCGACGGCGTCCACGACGCCGACGATGAAGCCGCGTCCGCGCCGCGTCGGGCGCAGGCGGAGCCGTCCGACCGTAGGCCGCGGCACGAGGTTCGGACGGGGACGGGAGTCGATCAGGTCAGTACGCATACACCCGGGTCAACGTGCAGGGCGCGGAGGCTATTCCCGACGCACTCCCAGACTCAGGGTTTTGTCGAGTTAGTTGCACATTGCCCCGTTCTCCGGAAGCAATGTGCACTTAAGCGGTCAGAAGACCTTGCCCGGATTGAGGATTCCGAGCGGGTCGAAGACGTGCTTGAGCTGCTTCTGCAGAGCGAAGGAGTCGTCACCGAGCTCGTCGCGCAGCCAGCGCTTCTTGAGGATGCCGACCCCGTGCTCGCCCGTGAGGGTGCCGCCCAGCCGGAGGCAGTCGAGGAACAGCTCGTCCGCGGCAGCCCACACGTGGTCGGGCACATCGACATGCCCGTCGACCACGTCGGCGGAGAACACGAAGTTGGGGTGCAGGTTGCCGTCGCCGGCGTGCGCGACGGTCGGGATCTCGATCCCGTACTTCGCCGAGATGCGCTCGATCGCGGCGAACATCGCAGGCAGCGCGCTGCGCGGCACGGCGACATCCTCGATGAGCACGGTGCCGAGCGCCTCCTGCGCGGGATGGAAGGCGCGGCGGATGTCGAACAGCCGCTCCCCCTCGGCGGTGTCGGCCGTCGCCTCGACGACGCCGCCGAGCGACCGCATGACGGCGGCGAGGGCTTCTGCCTCGGCCTCCGCCGCGACGCCGTCGGTGCGCGCCAGCACGATCGCGCCCGGACCGAGATCGATCCCGAGGTGGGCGGCGATGTTGCGCACGGCGAGCGGGTCGAGCAGCTCCATGATCGCCGGCTTGATGCCGCTCGCGGTCACGACGCTCGACGCGCGCGCGGCCTGCTCGACGGAGTCGAACCGGGCTTTGACCGTGACGATCGTGCCGCGCGGGATCGGCAGAAGTCTCAGCGTCGCCTCGACGATGACCCCGAGGGTGCCTTCGGAGCCGACCATGAGCGCCGTGAGGTCGTAGCCGGTGACGCCCTTCACGGTGCGGTGCCCGAGTTCGAGCAGCCGGCCGTCGGCGAGCACGACCTTGAGGCCGAGCACCGCCTCGCGCGTGACCCCGTATTTCACGCAGAGCAGACCGCCGGCGTTCGTCGCGATGTTGCCGCCGATGGTGGCGATGCGGCGACTCGCGGGGTCGGGCGCCCACCACAGTCCGCGGGGAGCGAGCTCGTCGTTGAGGTCGGCGTTGAGCACACCCGGCTCGACGACCGCGAGCTCGTCGTCGACGGACACTTCGAGCACACGGGTCATGCGACGCGTGGAGAGCACGAGTTCGCCCTCCCCCGCGATCGCGCCGCCCGCGAGGCCCGTGCCCGCGCCGCGAGGGACCACCGGGATGCGGTGCTCGCTCGCGAACCGGAGCGTGGCCTGCACATCCGCGATCGTCAGCGCTTCGACGACCGCGAGCGGCGCGGTGGCCGAGACGTGACCCGACTTGTCGGCTCGAGCGTCGTGGAGAGCCTCGGGATCGGTGCGGACGATGTCGCCGAGCTCGGCTCGCAGCGCCGCGATCGGGACCGCCGGTCGGGTGGCCTCGGTGGTCATGCTCCGAGAATACGCCGCGAGCGCTGATGTCCGATTCCCGCTGACCGCGGTCGGTCGCGCGTGCGACGCTTACGCTCATGGACGAGTTCGAGCGACGCTACGCCGCGCTCGCCTCGCGCGACGCTCGGTTCGACGGGCAGTTCATCGCGGGCGTGCACACGACGGGGATCTACTGTCGCCCGAGCTGCCCCGCGGTCACCCCGAAACGCTCGAGCGTCTCGTTCTACCGCACCGCCGCGGCGGCCCACGAGGCGGGGCTGCGTGCGTGCAAACGGTGCCAGCCGGATGCCGTGCCCGGGTCGCCCGACTGGAACATGCGCGACGACCTCGCGTCGCGCGCGATGCGCCTCGTGCACGACGGCGTCGTCGAGCGCGAGGGCGTCCCCGGACTCGCCGCCCGCCTCGGCTACACGACCCGCCACGTCAGCCGGGTGCTGCGCGACGAGCTCGGTGCGGGTCCGCTCGCCCTCGCCCGAGCCCACCGCGCGCAGACCGCTCGTACTCTGCTCGCCGCCACCGACCTCCCGGTCACCGACATCGCGTTCGCGGCGGGATTCGGCAGCTTGCGGCAGTTCAACGACACGATCGCCGCGGTCTACCGCTCGACGCCGACCGAGCTGCGCGCCCTCGCCCGGCGCGGCACCCCCGTCCGCGACGTCGGCGGCGCCCTCGCTCTCCGCCTCCCGGCGCGGACGCCGTTCGACGCGACGGGACTGTTCCGCTTCTTCGCCGACCACGGCATCCGGGGGTTCGAGGAGGGCGACGACACCCGCTTCGCCCGTCCGCTCACCCTGCCCGGGGGCTCCGCGACGATCGAGGTCTCCCCCGACGGCGCGGGCGTGCTGCTCACGGCGAAGCTCACGTCGCTCGCCGACCTGCCCGTTTTGACGGCGCGCGTCCGGCGGATGTTCGACCTCGACGCCGACTCCGTCGCGATCGACGGGCACCTGGCCCGCGACCCCGACCTCGCCCCGCTCGTCGCCGCCGTGCCGGGCATCCGGATCGCGGGCAGCGCCGACCCCGAGGAGGCGCTGTTCCGCACGCTCGTCGGGCAGCAGATCTCGGTCGCCGCGGCACGCACCGTGCTCGGACGTATCGTCGAGCACTTCGGGCACTTCCCGACCGCCGTCGAGCCCGCTGAGCGGGGCGACGAGGTGCTGCGCGGGCCCGTCTCGCGCGTCACCGCGATCCGCCGGGTCGCGGAGGTCGTCGCCGCCGGCGAGCTGCCGATGGATGCCGCCACCCCGGTCGTCGAGCTGCGGGCCCGACTCCTCGCCCTCCCCGGCGTGGGGTCGTGGACGGCCGACTACCTCGCGATGCGTGCGCTCGGGCATCCCGACGCGTTCCCGGCGACCGACCTCGTGCTCGTGCAGTCGGCGCGGGCCCACGGCATCGTCCCCTCGCCACGGGCCGCCTGGGCGCCGTGGCGCTCGTACGCCGCGCTGCACCTGTGGAGGGCGCGCCCGGCCCGCGCCGCAGAGTAGCCTGACCGACGATGTTCGTCTCCGTCGTGATCCCGGCTCGCAACGATGCGGCGATGCTCGAGCGGTGCCTCGCGTCGCTCGCGGCGCAGCACCGCCCGGCCGACGAGATCGTCGTCGTCGACAACGGTTCGACCGACGACACCCGCGCCGTCGCCGAGGCGGGCGGGGCGCGCGTGGTGTGGGAGCCGATCGCCGGCATCCCGCGCGCATCCGCAGCCGGCTTCGACGCCGCCCGGGGGGATCTCATCCTGCGCATCGACGCGGACACCGTCTGCCCGCCCGAGTGGCTCGCGGGCGCCGAGAAGATCTTCGAGCGGAATCCCGAGGTCTCGCTCGTCTCGGGCGGGGCGGAGTTCTACGACGCCGGGCCGCTCAAGAACCGGCTCGGGCAGGCCTGGTGGATCGGCGGCCTCTACTGGTCGATGACGCTCTACCTCGGGCATCCGCCGATCTTCGGCTCCAACTTCGCGATGCGTCGCGAGGTGTGGGAGGAGCTCGGACCGGAGGTGCACCGTGAGCGCACCGACATCCACGACGACCTCGACCTGAGCTTGCATATCGCACCGTGGATGACGGTGCGCTACGAGCGGGAATGGGTGGTCGGCATCTCGGCGCGGCCGTTCGACACCTGGTCGGGGTTCACCCGTCGGCTGTCGTGGATCCTCCCGACCCTGGGAGCGCACTGGCCCGAGGGCTCGCCGTGGGCACGGCGCGCAGCGCGACGGCGGTTCGCCGCCGAGAGGGACGCCGAACGCGAGGCTCTCGCCTAGGGGTGCTCAGCTCGCCGACTCGGCGAGCGCGATCATGTCGCGGGACAACTGGTGCGGCGCCGTCTCGCACGGGCTGGGCCCCGTCGGGTAGACGACGAGCCGCGCCCCGATCCGCTCCGCGAACGCCGCATGGAGCCGCGTCGGCCACAGGTCGTGCGAGCCGACCGCGACGAGCTTCGGGACGGGCGAGGCGGCGACGACGGCGCGCAGGTCGGGTGTGCGCTTCATGAGCCGGATGATGTCGACGTGAGCCCGCGCACTCGTGAGCGCGAAACGGGCGCGCACGAACTCGAGCCGCAGCGGCGGCACGTGGTTCTTGTTGGTGACGATCCCCCAGCGCATGAGGGCCGCGCCGATCCGGGCGGTCGTCACGAAGCTCAGCGGCCCGAGCCCGCCGCGCACCCCCGCGAACGCGTTGCCCGGAGTCGGGGGCGTGGCGAGGAGGGTCAGGCTGCGCACGAGCTCGGGACGCCGCGCGAGCACGAGCTGCGCGATCGTGCCGGCGAACGAGTAGCCGAGCAGATGCGCCGGCGAGCCCCCCTCGAGGAACGCGATCAGGTCGTTCGTGAAGAGCTCGAAGTCGTACCGGCGTCCCGGCGGCGGACCCGCCTGCCCCGACTCGTACTGCCCCGCGAGGTCGAGCGTCTGCACGAAGAACCCGGCGTCGGCGAGCACGGGCAGCATGAGGACGAAATCCTCTTTCGACCCCGTCACCCCGGGGACGAGCACGATGCGTGGATGCCGTGGGTCACCGAGCGACACGACGGCGAGCTCACCGCTCGGGGCGGCGAACCGGGAGGTGACGGAACCCGGGGCGGGCACCGTCCAGTCGCGGTCGTCGAGAGCTCGATCGAGACGCTCAGCCTCGTCGGCGGGCTCCCCCGAGACCTCCTGATGATGATCGAACACCCCGCCAGGATAGTGACGGGGTGTTCGACGGTGCAGACCTACGGGGTCTACCGCCCGGTGGCGTCGGGTGCACGGTCGACGTCGCCGCGCCAGGCACCCGACTCGGCGCCCTGCGCCTCGATGATCTCCTTGAACTTCCGCAGGTCGCGAGCGATCTGCATGTCGTCGATCTGCAGCACTGCCCCGGCCTTCTCGACGAAGCCCTCCGGTTCCCAGTCCATCTGCAGCGTGACGCGCGTCTGGGCGTCGGCCAGACGGTGGAAGGTGACCACGCCGGCGTGCTGCGGTCCCTCCGTGGAGCGCCACGCGATCCGCTCGTCCGGGTGCTGCTCGGTGATCTCGGCGTCGAACTCGCGCTCGACGCCGCCGATGCTGACCGTCCAGTGCAGGTGCTCGTCGTCCTTCTGCGTGATCGACTCGACCCCGCTCATGAACTCCGGGAAGTCCTCGAACTGGGTCCACTGGTTGTAGACCGCGCTCACCGGCACGTCCACGTCGATGCTCTGCTGGATGCTGCTCATTACTCGTTCTCCTCGTTCTGGTCGCCGTGCGCCGGAACCTCGGTGTTCGCCGGGTCCTGTGTCGGCACATCCTCGGTCGCGATGTTGTCGGCGGTCATGTCGGTCGGCCCGTCCCGCGGCACGTCGTGTCCCATGCGTCCACTTCACGCGACCCCTAGCGCCCACGGGAGCGGCTTGACAATCCCCGTGAGCGGTGTAGAAGCGCGCCTACGATCAGGGACATGGCGCAGCAGCCCACCTCCCCCACCGGCGAGACCCCCGAGTCGCCCTTGGGCGAGACCGAAGAAGAGCGCGTGTCGCGCAACTGGGACGAGATCCTCCAAGAGCTGCGCGTGACGCAGACGGGAACGCAGATCCTCCTGGCGTTCCTCCTGACCCTCCCCTTCCAGGCGCGTTTCGGCGACCTCGACGGCGGGCAGATCGGCATCTACCTCGCGCTCGTCTGCGCGGCCGCCGCCTCGACGATCCTCGCGATCACACCGGTCGCTCTGCACCGCGCGCTGTTCCGCCGGGGCGCGAAGCCGGCCCTCGTGTTCACGGCGAACCTGCTCATGCGTCTCGCCCTCGCCGCACTCGGGCTCGCGCTCAGCGGCGCCGTCTTCCTGATCTTCGACGTGGTGCTCGGGCACACCATCTCCCTCGTCGTCGGCGGCACCACGCTCGCCGTCACCGCGGCCATGTGGGCCGTCCTGCCCGCGTTCCTGCGGAAGCGTCGCGAGTGAGCGCCCCGACACCGTGGCGCCTCGCGGTGCGACGGGCATGGCACGGCTTCGTGCGACACCGTGGGATCGACTCCGCAGCAGCGCTCACGTTCTTCGCCATCCTCGCGTCGTTCCCCCTGACCCTCGGGGTCGTCTCGGTCTTCGCGATCTTCGACGACCGCGACCGTGCCGTCGAAGACCTCGTCGCCGTGCTCGACATCGTGCTGCCGGATCAGGCCGCGCACGACCTCGAAGGGCCGCTGCGCGAACTGCTCAGCCTCAACAACCCCTACCTCGCACTCGCGTTCTCGATCGCGGTCGGGCTCTGGACCCTGTCCGGATACGCGACGGCGTTCGGTCGGGCGGTCAACACCGTCTACGAGGTCGAGGAGGGTCGCCCCATCTGGGCGTTCCGCGGGCGGATGCTCGGGGTCGCGGCGCTCGTCGGAGCCGTCGGCGCGGTCGGGATCACCCTCCTGCTGGGACCGCGCGAACCGCTCGCCTGGGACATCCTGCGGTGGCTGCTCATCGTCGCCTGTCTGTTCCTCGCGATCGCCCTGCTCTACGCGTTCACACCCAACGTGCGGCGGCCACATCGGCGCTGGGTGACCGTCGGCTCGCTCGTCGCGATCGGAGTGTGGACGGTCGCGAGCGGAGGCGTCGCACTCTACGCCGGGCTCGTCGACCACGGCGCGGTGTACGGGTCCCTCGGCGGGGCGATCGTGGCCCTGCTCTGGATCTACGCGACACAGGCGGCTCTCGTGATCGGTGCCGAGCTCGACGCGGAGTTCACGCGGCTCAAGCAGATCGCCGACGGGGCGGATGCCGCCGAACGGGTGCGGCTGCCGAAGCGCGACGCGCGCCGCATCCGCACGATCACCCACCAGCGGATGGCCGACGTCGCCGACTCCCGGGCGCTGCAGGACGAGACGAGCGCCGAGAAGACGACCTCCGACTGACTCGGTGGTCGAGTAGCGCCCTCGGGCGCGTGTCGAGACCCTACGGCTGTGTCGCGATCGGCGTCGCGAGCGACGGCTCGTCGCCGAGCATGAGCCCGCCGTTGGAGTTGGCGCCCATCGTCATCGCCTCGAGCCACTCGCGGCGCAACTCGATCGGCTTGCTGCCGTAGTACTTGAAGAACAGCGGGACGTTCGGCCCGATCCAGGCCGCGCTGCGCCCGTCGCCGACGGCGGGGTCGTCGCGCCACTGGAGGAAGAAGCCCTCGCCGCGACGGAGCTTCGTCGCGACGACCGCCTGCAGGTGGGCCATGGCGCGGTCGTCGAGCTCGATCTCGGTCTTCATGTTCCCGTAGAGGATCTTGCCCACGTCGGCCTCCCAGCGTCCGGTCCATTATCGCCCGGACTCGCTAGCTCGGGGCACCACGTTCGGCAACCCCGTGACTGTGCTACGGGTTCGGCGTAGACCGGAGGCATGACGACGAGCGACCGCGACCCCACGACCCGGTACCCGAACGACGACTTCCCCCGGCAGGAGCAGGAGCAGCCCGGACTGACGAGCGCGACCGAACCGACGCCCGACCACGGCGAGAAGACCTACGTGGGCACCGGGAAGCTCGACGGGATGCGCGCCCTCATCACGGGCGGCGATTCCGGCATCGGGCGGGCCGTGGCGATCGCGTTCGCCCGCGAGGGGGCCGACGTCGCGATCTCCTACCTCCCCGAGGAGGAGGACGACGCCGCCGACACCGCGCGTTGGATCGAGGAGGCGGGTCGCACGGCGCTTCTGCTGCCCGGCGACGTGCGTGACGAGCAACAGTGCGACGAGCTCATCGAGCGCGTCGTCGGCGACCTGGGCGGACTCGACATCCTCGTGCTCAACGCCGCGTATCAGAAGAACCGCGACGACGGGCTCGAGAACATCCCGTCGGAGGAGATCGCGCGGGTGTTCGAGACCAACCTGTTCGCGCCGATGTGGACCGCCCGGGCGGCGATCCCGCACCTGAAGGCGGGGTCGTCGATCATCACGACGTCGTCGATCCAGGCGTTCAACCCGGCGCCCGAGCTCATCGACTACGCGATGACGAAGGCGGCGCAGGTGGCGTTCACGAAGGCCCTCGCCCAGCAGCTCGGGCCGAAGGGCGTGCGCGTGAACGCCGTCGCGCCAGGTCCGATCTGGACGCCGCTCATCCCGGCGACGTCGTGGCCCGACAAGGTCGAGACCTTCGGGCAGGACACCCCGCTCGGGCGCGCCGGGCAGCCTGCCGAACTCGCTCACGCCTACGTCTTCCTCGCGTCCCCGGAGAACTCGTACGTGTCCGGGGCGATCGTGCCCGTGACGGGCGGAAAGGGGCTCTAGATGCCGAACGACAGGATGAACTCGATCAAGGACCCCGAGCTCTACGAGGAGCTGCGGAAGGACGGCAACTCGAAGGAGAAGTCGGCGCGCATCGCCAACGCCGCCGCCGCGCGCGGCCGCTCCGCCGTCGGCCGCACAGGCGGGAAGTCGGGCGACTACGACGACTGGACCGTGCCCGACCTCCGCACGCGCGCGAAGGAACTCGGGATATCGGGCTACTCGGGCAAGCGGAAGTCGGAGCTCATCTCGATGCTCCGCGACCACTGACCCTCCACCCCCTTCACTTGGCTCCAGCCAAGCGCGGTTGGACCCAGCCGGAAGTGGGTCCTTTTGCACATGGCTGGAGCCAACCGGAATGACGGGCGAGTAGCGTGAGCGCATGTCGTTCATCACGCGCGGCTTCACCGGCGCGGGGCGCGAGCGCGACCCCCGCCTGCCTCCCGGGCAGTCCCTCGTCGCGGATTGGCCCGTGCTGTCCGCCGGTCCCACGCCCGAGCTCGACACGGCCGACTGGTCGTTCAGCATCCGCACCGAGACGGGGCAGCTCCACCAGTGGACCTGGGACGAGCTTCTCGCCCTCGGCGTCGACGACATCACCGTCGACATCCACTGCGTCACCCACTGGACGAAACTCGACATGCCCTGGCGGGGGGTGAGCCTCGACAAGGTGTTCGAGAACGTCGAGACGAGTGCCGACTACGTCATGGCGCACAGCTACGGCGGCTACACGACCAACGTCGCCCTCGACGAGCTGCTCGACGGGCAGGCGTGGATCGCGACCGAGGCCGACGGCGAGCCGCTCGATCCCGAGCACGGCGGACCGGCGCGGCTGCTCGTGCCCGCACTGTACTTCTGGAAGAGCGCCAAATGGCTGCGCGGCCTCGTCATGATGAACGACGACGAGCCCGGATTCTGGGAGCAGAACGGGTACCACATGCACGGCGACCCCTGGACCGAGGAGAGGTATTGGTAGGGGGCACAGCCTGGTGACACGCATCCGGCCGCAGTGGCTCGCCGCCACCGTCGCCGAGGTGCTGCCGGAGACCGCGACCGCCCGCCGCATCCTGCTCGACGTGCCGGGCTGGCCGGGCAACGACGCCGGATCGCACCTCGACATCCGCCTCACCGCGCCCGACGGCTACCAGGCGAGCCGCTCGTACTCGATCGCCTCCTACGGCCCCGGCGAGCGCGTCGTGCTCGGCATCGACGAGATCCCCGCGGGCGAGGTGTCGCCGTTCCTCACGCGGGAACTGCGGCCGGGCGACCAGCTCGAGGTGCACGGCCCGCTGGGCGCCTACTTCGTGTGGCGCCCGCAGGGTTTCGGGGCGACGACCGGCCCCGTGCAGCTCATCGGCGGCGGCTCCGGCATCGTGCCGCTCATCGCGATCGCGCAGGCCGCGACCGACGCGGGGCGCGCGGGCGACTTCCGGATGCTGTCGAGCGTCCGACGTGCGGCCGACCAGTTCTTCGCGCCCGAGCTCGCCGCCTTCGCCGCCGCCGGGCTGCCCGTCGAGACGGTCTACACACGGGAGTCCCCCGACGGGTCGCCGACCGGACGCCTCACCCGCGAGCGGTTGCTCGCGCACATGCCCGACATCGGATCGCTCGAGCGCACCTACGTGTGCGGCCCGACGCCGTTCGTCGAGGCCGTCGCCGACTGGCTCGTCGAGCTCGGCCACCAGCCCGGCACCATCCGCACCGAGCGGTTCGGCGGCGCGTAGGAACCCTCGCGGGTTGAGTGCCCGGCGCAGCCGGGTGTATCGAAACCGCTGATCGTCGTACCGGGGTTTCGATACACCGCGCGGCGCCGCGGCACTCAACCCGCGGGAGTGTCGGCGTCGTAGTCCTGCAGGAAGAAGCCGTCGGGCGTCGCGGCGACCTGGCAGGAGATCGCGACCTCGACGTCGCCGAGCGTGAGAGTCGCGGTGTACTCGTAGACGCGCTCCTCCCCTTCGACCTGGCCGCCCTGCCACTCGGTCGCCGACGCGTCCGCGGACGACGCGAGGTCGGCATCCATCTGCTGGGCGCACAGCGCGAGCGGGTCGCCCGACGGAGAGCAGCCGGTGAGCGCGAGCAGCAGCCCGCCCGCGGCGAGCGCGGCGACGGCTCTCACGACGCCTTCTTCTTGGCGGCCGGCTTCTTGGCGGCGGGCTTCTTCGCGGGGGCCTTCTGGGTCGACGAGGTGCCGCCCGAACCCTTCTCGGAATCCCCGGAGCCGCGCTTCGACTCCACCGAGCGACGCAGCGCCTCCATCAGGTCGAGCACCTCGCCGCCCTCCTCGGTCTCGCGCCCGAAGGTCGCCTCGGTGTCATAGGCGTCACCGGCATCGAGCTTCGCCTCGATGAGGGTCTTCAGCTGCTCCTGGTAGTCGTCGGTGAACTTCTCGGGCGTGAAGTCGCTCGCGAACGAGTCGACGAGGGCGCGGCCCATCTTGAGCTCGTCGGCGGAGATGCGCGGCGTCTCGTCGAGCTCGGGGAATCGGGCCTCGCGCACCTCGTCCTCCCAGAGCAGCGACTGGAGCACGAGGATGTCGTCGCGCACCCGCAACACGGCGAGGCGGGTCTTCTGGCGCAGGGCGAACTTCACGATCGCGGTGCGGTCGGAGTCTTCGAGAGTGCGTCGCAGCAGCACGTACGCCTTGTTCGACTTCGAGTCGGGCGAGAGGAAGTACGCCTTGCCGAGCATGATCGGGTCGATCTGGTCGGTCGGCACGAACTCGACGACGTCGATGTCTTTGCTGCGCTCGACCGGAAGGGCGGCGAAGTCGTCGTCGGTGAGGATGACGGTCTGGTCGCCGTCGACGTACGCCTTCGCGATCTCCTCGTACGGCACCTCCTTGCCGTCGATCTCGCACACGCGCTTGTAGCGGATGCGCCCGCCGTCCTTCTCGTGCACCTGGTGCAGGGCGGCGTCGTGGTCTTCGGTCGCGGAGTAGAGCTTCACGGGCACGTTGACGAGCCCGAAGCTGAGCGAGCCCTTCCAGATGGAGCGCATGGACCCATCTTCCTCGGCTCGCAAGGGATTCTCGACACTCTTGCGAACTCAGTAGCTTGAGCACATGGCAGCGAAGACCGAGCAGGTCGTCACCGTCGCCGGACACCGCGTGAAGCTCACCAACCTCGAGAAGGTGCTCTACCCGGAGACGGGCACGACGAAGGCGGAGGTGCTCGACTACTACTCGCGCGTCGCCGACGTGCTCATCCCGCATGCCCGCAACCGGCCGGTCACCCGCAAGCGCTGGGTGGAGGGTGTCGGCACCGACGCGAAGCCGGGCTCCGTCTTCTTCGAGAAGAACCTGCCGACCTCGGCACCGTCGTGGATCCCGCGCCGCGACATCCAGCACTCCGACCACGTCAACACCTACCCGCTCGTGAACGACCTGGCGACGCTCGTCTGGCTCGCGCAGCAGGCGAGCCTCGAACTGCACGTGCCGCAGTGGCGGTCCGGCAAGGCCGGCGCCCGGCAGAACCCCGACCGTCTCGTGCTCGACCTCGACCCCGGTGAGGGCGCGGGGCTCGAGGAGTGCGTCGAGGTCGCGAAGCTCGTGCGCGGCATCCTCGACGGGATGGGGCTCGAGGCCTTCCCGGTGACGTCGGGCTCGAAAGGCATCCACCTGTACGCGCCGCTCGACGGCGAGCAGACGAGCGACCAGATCTCCGAGGTCGCGCACGAGCTCGCACGGCTGCTCGAGGCCGATCATCCCGACCTCGTCGTCAGCGACATGAAGAAGACGCTGCGCGCGGGCAAGGTGCTGCTCGACTGGAGCCAGAACAACGGCAACAAGACGACGATCGTGCCCTACTCGCTGCGCGGTCGGATGCGGCCCACCGTCGCCGCGCCCCGCACCTGGGAGGAGCTGCTCTCCCCCGGTCTGCGGCAGCTCGAGCTGCACGAGGTGCTCGACCGCGTGGCGACGACGGGCGACCCCGCGGCCGAACTCGAGCGCGAGATCTGGCACTCCCGCGAGACGGAGGAAGCCCTCGCCGAGTACCGCTCGATGCGTGACGGGTCGAAGACCCCCGAGCCGATGGGCGGCGAAGCGGCGGGCACGGGGATCCGCCCCACCGGCAATTCGTTCGTCATCCAGGAGCATCACGCGACGGCGCTGCACTACGACTTCCGCCTCGAACGCGACGGGGTTCTCGTCTCGTGGGCGGTGCCGAAGGGCGTGCCCACGCAGGCCGGAAAGAACCACCTCGCGGTGCACACCGAAGATCACCCTCTCGAGTACGGGCAGTTCGAGGGCGAGATCCCGAAAGGCGAGTACGGCGCGGGGAAGGTCACCATCTGGGATCGCGGGTCGTACGACCTCGAGAAGTGGCGCGACGACGAGGTCATCTTCACGATCCACGGCGAGAAGCACGGCTCGTCGCGGCTGGCCCTGATCCAGACCGACTCCGGGGGCGGCTCCGATAAGAAGCCGGGCAAGAACTGGCTGCTGCACTACATGAAGGATCAGCAACCGGTCGACTGGGACGACCCGGAGAGCATCGCCGCCTCGAAGGCCCGTTCGGCGTCGGGATCGTGGAAGCGCGTCGGCGCCGAACCGCGCAAGGGGCTCAAGCGCGGCAAGACCGTCGTCGGTGGCCGCACGAACGCGTCGGGCACCGTGCATCCGATGCTCGCGACGCTCGCCGACGACGCGTTCGCCGGGGGCGACGGCTGGGTGTACGAGCTCAAATGGGACGGCTACCGCGCGCTCGCGACGGTGCGCGACGGCGTGCTCGACCTGCGCTCACGGAACGGCCTCGACTTCGCGGCCACCTACCCCGAGCTCCAGCGGATCGTCGACGCAGTCGACGGGGATGCCGTCCTCGACGGCGAGATCGTCGCGCTCGACGAGCGTGGTCGGCCGAGCTTCCAGCGCCTGCAGACCCGGTCGGGCATCACGAACCCGCGCGAGGTCGAGCGGGTCCGGAAGCGGCAGGGTGTCGAGTTCTTCGCCTTCGACGTGCTCGAGCTCGGAGGCCGCTCCCTCGCCGGCCTCCCCTACTCCGAGCGCCGCGCCGCACTCCGGGAGGCGGTGCGCGACACCGACGTCGTGCGCGTGCCCCCGGATGCCGGCGGCGACCTCGCCGCGGCGATCACGACGAGCCGCGAGCTCGGACTCGAGGGCGTCATGGCGAAGCGGATCGACAGCCCCTATCGACTCGGTCGGCGCTCGCGCGACTGGCTCAAGCTCAAGCACACGCTCACGCAGGAGGTCGTGGTCGCCGGCTGGCGTCCGGGCAACGGCGCACGCGCCGACACCGTGGGGTCTCTGCTGCTCGGCGTGCCCGACGGGGACCGGCTGCGGTACGTCGGCCGGGTCGGCAGCGGGTTCACCGATCGCGAGCTCACCGAGCTGCGCGCCCGCCTCGATCGACTCGCCCGGCAGACGAGCCCGCTCATCGGAGTGCCGGGTGCGGACGCCCGCGAGGCCCACTGGGTGACGCCCAGCCTCGTCGGCGAGGTCGGCTACGCGGAGCGCACCTCCGACGGCCGGCTGCGAGCGCCGACCTGGCGCGGCTGGCGCGCCGACAAGAGCCCCGACGAGGTGCGCTGGGAGGGCTGACTCGTGGCCCGGGAGCAACTCAATCCCGGGCGCAACTCAGTACAGGAAGAAGATCGGCGCCCACTCCGGATTGCGGGCGTGCACGATCGCCAGGAAGACGAGCGCATCGAACAGCAGGTGTACCGCGAGCACGTAGCCGAGCGACCTCGTCTTCGCGAACAGGTAGCCCTGCAGCAGGGCGAACGGGATCGTGAGCAGCGGCCCCCACGCGCGGTACCCCAGCTCCCACAGGAACGACACGAAGATCACCATCGTGAGCACGTTCGCCGTCCAGAACGGGAAGTGCCGACGCAGCAGCACGAGCACCGTGCAGATGAAGAACAGCTCATCCCAGGTGCCGACGGCGTTGACCCCGACGAAGAATCTCGCCACTTCACCGCCATCCTCGAGCGGCGGCCAGTTGAGGTACGCGCCCGAGCGGATGAAGTAGAACGGCAGGATCAGGTAGCCCAGCAGCGGCACCGCGACGAGGTAGCCGATCTCGAGCGGGGTCTTCTTCTCCCGCGACCGCCACGGGAAGCGGATCACCCGGCGGCGGTAGATGAAACGGTCGACGACGAACGGCAGCAGCACCGCGAGCCCGAGCACGATGCCGATGCGGAGGAAGCTGCCCCACGAGACGTCGGCCTCGACGCTCGTGGTGGCGACGACGCCGATGCCGATGCCGACGAGCGCGAGATCCTTGCCGAGCTCACGGTCGAGCAGCATCGCCGCGACGAGCGAGAACGCGAGCAGCGGAACGCCCACGACGTGCTGGATCGGCGTCTCGTGCAGCGCGAAGAGCACGAACGCCGACAGCGCGACCCCTGCCGCGGGCACGAGCTTCCAGCCCGAGCCCGCATGGGGTGGGGCGTCGGCGAGCCCGGGACTCACGCGGTGGGCTTCATGAGGTGGGCACGTTCGTCGGCAGCGTGCTGTCGCCCGTGGGCGGCACCATCCCCGAGAGCCGCTCGGGCGACAGCACCCGGCGCACCTCCTCGGCCGTCATGAGTCCCTGCTCGAGCACGAGCTCGGCGATCGACGCGTGCGTCGTGAGCGCCGTGTGGGCGAGGGTCGCCGCGGCCGCGTAGCCGATGTAGGGGGTGAGGGCCGTGACGACGCCGACACTCATGCCGACCTGCTCCTCCAACCGTTCGATGTTGGCTTCGATGCCGTCGACGCAGTTGATGCGCAGGGTCTTGCAGGCGTTCGTCAGCCACGTGAGCGACTGCAGGATGCTGTGGGCGATCACCGGTTCGAACGCGTTGAGCTGCAGTTGGCCGGCCTCCGCGGCGGCGGTGACCGTGGCATCCGCGCCGATGATGCTGAACGCGACCTGGTTCACCACCTCGGGGATGACCGGGTTGACCTTGCCCGGCATGATCGACGATCCCGCCTGGCGGGCCGGCAGGAAGATCTCCCCGATGCCGGCCTGCGGACCCGACGAGAGCAGCCGCAGGTCGTTGCAGATCTTGGAGAGCTTCACGGCGGCGCGTTTGAGCGTGCCGGAGGTGGTCATGAAGATGCCGGCGTCGGACGTGGCCTCGATGAGGTCCGGCGACGTCTGCTGCGGGATGCCGGTCACGTCTTCCAGGTGGTGGCGCACCGCTTCGGCGTAGCGCGGATCGGCGGTGATGCCGGTGCCGATGGCGGTCGCGCCCATGTTGATCTCGTTGAGCCACGGGATGACCTCGGAGAGACGGTCGTAGTCCTCGGTGAGGGTGTGCGCGAAGCCGCTGAACTCCTGGCCGAGGGTCATCGGCACAGCGTCCTGCAGCTGGGTGCGGCCGACCTTGAGGATGTTCGCGAACTCGCGCCCCTTCGCGGCGAACGCCTCCGTGAGGAGCTTGTGCTCCTCGAGCAGCCGATCGATACCGAACACCATCGCCAACTTGATCGCCGTCGGATAGACGTCGTTCGTCGACTGCGAGCGGTTGACGTCGTCGATCGGATGCAGGTGCTCGTAGGCGCCGCGCGGGTGGCCCAGCATCTCGAGGGCGATGTTCGCGATCACCTCGTTGGTGTTCATGTTGGTGCTCGTGCCCGCACCGCCCTGGATCACCCCGACGACGAACTGGTCGTGGAACTCCCCCGCCACGATGCGCTCGCACGCCGCGTCGATGAGGTCGGCCTTCGCCGGCTCGAGCACCCCGATCTGCTTGTTCGCCCGGGCCGCCGCCTGCTTCACACGGGCGAGGGCGCGCACGAGGCCGGGATAGTTCCAGATGGCGCGGCGCGAGATCGGGAAGTTGATGAGAGCGCGGCCGGTGTGGATGCCCCAGTAGGCGTCGGCCGGGATCTCCATCGATCCCAGCGAATCCTTCTCGGTTCGAGTCGGACCCTCGCCCTTGAGGATGCTCGTGGCCTGCTCGGGTCCGTTGGTTCCCTGCATGCTCTGAGCCTACGGGGGCGCGGGCCGTCGCGTCAGTGGAAGAACGGCACGATCAGATAGATGCCGAAGAGGACGATCAACCCGCACACGACGTAGAGCGCGACCGACACGAGGCGTCGCCACGGGGCGTCGCCCGATCCGAGACGCAGGGCGAGCGAGAACAGGATGACGACGCCGCACGCCGCGACGAGCGACGCCACGACGACGACCACGAAGGCGAGCCAGTTGATCGTCACCTCGCACCTCCCGAGGACGACTTCTTCTTCTTCGGGCGCACGAACTGTCCCGGTTGCGGCTGGTGGAACGTGCGGTGTGTGACGCGATTGCGACGCGACCACAGGTAGATCACGGTGATCGCGACCACGGCGAGCCCGACATCCAGCCAGATGCCCCAGACGCCGGCACCGGCGAGCAGGGCGGCGAGCGCTGCGAGGATCCCGGATGCCGGGATCGTGATGAGCCACCCGATCGCGATCTTGCCGGCGGTGCCCCACTTGACCTTCGCGCCCTTGCGGCCCATGCCGGTGCCGATGACAGACCCCGACGCGACCTGGGTGGTCGAGAGGGCGAAGCCGAGGTAGCTCGAGGAGAGGATCGTCGCCGTCGTCGATGCCTCGGCGGAGAAGCCCTGCGCGGGCTCGATGTCGGTCGTGAGGTCTTTGCCGAGGGTCTTGATGATGCGCCAGCCGCCCGCGTAGGTGCCCGCGGCGATCGCGATGGCGCACGCCGTGATCACCCAGAACGGCGGATGCGCGTTGACGTCGAGGAACCCCGCCGCGATGAGCGTGAGGGTGATGACGCCCATCGTCTTCTGCGCGTCGTTGGTGCCGTGCGCGAGCGAGACGAGGCTCGAGGTGAAGATCTGGCCCCGCTTGAAGCCGTCGCGCTGGGCCTTCTTGACGACGGCGTAGGCGATCTTCGTCGCGAGGAACGCGATCGTCATCGCCGTGACGGGCGCGAGCACCGCGGGGATCAGGATCTTCGACACGAGCACCGCCCCGTCGATCGCCTGGAAGCCGGCGCCGACGATCGCCGCGCCGATCAGCCCGCCGAAGAGCGCGTGGCTCGACGACGACGGCAGGCCGAGCAGCCAGGTGAGGAGATTCCAGACGATCGCGCCGATGAGGCCCGCGAGGATGAGCTCGGGCGTGATCTGTACGCCGGCATCCCCGTTGCCGCTGCTCTCGCGGATCAGACCTCCGGAGATCGTGCGGGCCACCTCGGTGCTGAGGAACGCGCCGACGAGGTTGAGCACGGCGGCGAGGCCGACCGCGATGCGCGGCGTCAGAGCGCCCGTCGCGATGGGGGTCGCCATGGCGTTTGCCGTGTCGTGAAAACCGTTCGTGAAGTCGAACAGGAGCGCGAGGCCGATGACGAGAACGACCAGAAGTGTGAGGTCCACCGCGGGCAAGTCTCACACACCGCGGATCATCTCGTTACCCGCTGTTCTCCGTCCGTTCACCCGAGGTGGGAGATCGTGAACGCCGCGAGGAAGCCGAGCGTCGCGAGCAGCCCGGTGAGCGCGCGGCCGCCTTGGAACGCGACGGGAATCATCGAATTGCACACCATCGCGAGGATGCCGCCCGCGGCGATCGTCGTGATGACCGCCGTGAGTTCGGGTGGGGCATCCCGCAGCAGCAGGAAACCCAGCAGAGCCGCGACGCCCGAGACGGCCACGACGGAGCCCCACACGCCGAAGACGTACCCCGCGCGACGTCCGGCATCCTTCATCTGCGCCGAGCTCGACAGCCCCTCGGGAAGGTTGGAGATCGCGATCGCGAGCACGATCGGCAGACTCAGCCCGCCGGTCGCGACGACGGAGGTGCCGAGCACAACCGACTCCGGGATGCCGTCGACGAGGGCCCCGATCAGCAGCGCACGACCCGACGGCTTCTCGTCGTCACCCCGACGGCGTCCGCGGGTGTCCACGAGCCAGTCGGCTCCGACATAGAGCACGGCGCCCGCCGCGAACCCGACGACGGTCGGCCACAAACCGCCGACCCGGTGCGCCTCGGCGACGAGCTCGAACGCGAGCGCCGAGATGAGCACGCCCGCACCGAAGGCGAGGATGCCCGCCACGACCCCGGTGGGCACGCGGACGAACCACGCGAGGGCGGCGCCGACGAGCAGCACCGATCCTGCGGCGAGTCCGCTGCCGAGGGCGAGCACGGCGTCCATGCGCACAGTCTGCTCCCCCGCGGTGCCGCCGGGGCCGGCACCGCCCCATTCCGAGCGGTACCCGGGAGGGTGCGACCCGGACGGGGAGCCCCCGAATCGGGGAATGTACGGCGCCCCCGGGCGCTCCTAGTGTCGGGTCAACGCGATCGGGGGGTCGCGGCAGACGAAGGGTCGGATCAGGATGCACTCGCCGCGAGTGCTGGGCGTCGTCGCGCTAGGCGCGATCCTCGTCGCAGCGATCAGCTTCGCGGTCGTCGATGTCAGCATCGCCGACGGGTGCGGGCAGGGACCGTGCAACAACGGCATCCCCGTCGTGGCGATCACCTTCGCGGCGCTCGGCGGTCTCGCGGCACTCGTGAGCATCATCCCCGCCGTCACCTGGATCGTCGACGCCGTGCGCGACGCCCGCCAGTCCCATCCCGAGGTCGATCGCGAACTCGCGCGGGCCCATCGTGTGCGCCCGACCTACGCCGACGACGACGAGTTGTGAGGGACGAGACGTGAGGGACCAGTTGTGAGGGACGAGTTGTGAGGGACGAGTCGTGAGGGACGAGCGCTGATGGTCGCCGACACCGCCGGTGCGCACTGCCTCGGCATCGGCTGCGACCACGCGGACGCCTCCCCCTCGCGGCGGGCGTCGGCGACGCCGCTGCGCGGTCGACACTCCGAGGCCGGCCGACGCGAACGTCTGCGCCCGGCGCCGCCCACCTCCGGTCAGTCGAGACGACCCACCGAGAGCACGCGCACGACGGCGACGCCCTCCTCGGCGGATGCCTCCAGATCGACCTCCGCGGTGATGCCCCAGTCGTGATGCCCCGCCGGGTCGTCGAGGATCTGCCGCACGACCCAGCGCTCCGGCTCCTCGTGGATCACGAGACGCGCGGCCGACCGCGCGTCGGGACCCGTGCCGATCGCATCGTGCTCGGCGTAGTAGTCGTCGAGGGCCGCCATCCACGGCACCCCCGGGTCGAGCGCGAGCAGCTCGTCGTCGCGCTGCAGTGCCGCGAGTTGCACGCGCCGCCACAGGGCGTTGCGCACGAGAACGAGGAACGCACGACGGTTGGTGACGACCGACGTCGGCGGAGGCGGCAGGACGGGCTTCTCGCCCTCGATGATCGCCGGATTCTGCAGCGCCGCCCACTCGTCGAGCAGGCTCGAGTCGACCTGCCGCACGAGCTCACCGAGCCACTCGATGAGGTCGTGCAGCTCCTCGGTCTTCGCCTCGTCGGGGATCGTCTGCCGCGCCGCGCGGTACGCGTCGGAGAGGTAGCGCAGCACGAGACCCTCGCTACGGCCGAGCTGGTAGAACGCGACGTAGTCGGAGAACGACATCGCGCGCTCCCACAAGTCGCGCACGACCGACTTCGGTGACAGCTCGAAGTCCCGCACCCAGGGCTGGGATGTCGCGAAGACTTCGAAGGACTGCGCGAGCAGGTCGTCGAGCGGCTTGGGCCAGGTGACCGCATCGAGCAGCTCCATGCGCTCGTCGTACTCGATCCCGTCGGCCTTCATCGCCGCGACGGCCTCGCCGCGCGCCTTGAACTGCTGCTGCGACAGGATCGGCCGCGGATCGTCGAGCGTCGACTCGAGCACGCTGATCATGTCCAGGGCGTAGGTCGGCTGTTCGGGGTCGAGCAGCTCGAACGCGGCGAGCGCGAACGGCGACAGCGGCTGGTTGAGCGCGAAGTTCGGCTGCAGGTCGACGGTGAGGCGCGGCACCCGCCCCTGCGGGGTGTCGACCACCTCGATCACGTCGGCGGCTTTGAGCGTGCGATAGATGCCGAGCGCCCGCCGGGCGAGTTCGCGCTGCCGGGCGATCGGCTCGTGGTTGTCGAAGACGAGGGCGCGCACATCCTGGAACGGATCCCCGCCCTCGCGGCCCACGACGTTGATGATCATCGCGGCGGTGATCTGCATCGACGACTGCAGCACCTCGGGCTCGGCGGCGATGAGCCGCTCGAACGACGCAGGCCCCCACGAGACGAAGCCCTCGGGGGCGCGCTTCTTCGGACCCTGCTTCTTGCCGCGCGCCTCGGCCTTCGCCGCCGCGATCGCGTTCTCGATCTCGTGCTCGGGCGCCTCGGCGACCACCTCGCCCGCGGTGTCGAACCCCGCACGACCGGCGCGGCCGGCGATCTGGTGGAACTCCCGCGCGCTCAGCTGCCGCATCTTCGTGCCGTCGAACTTCGTGAGCGCCGTCAGCAGCACCGTGCGGATCGGCACGTTGATGCCGACGCCCAGCGTGTCGGTGCCGCAGATCACCCGCAGCAGCCCGCGCTGTGCGAGCTGTTCGACGAGACGCCGGTACTTCGGCAGCATCCCGGCGTGATGCACGCCGATGCCCGCGCGCACCAACTTGCTCAGGGTGGCGCCGAAGCCCGCCGAGAACCGGAAACCGCCGATCTCCTCCGCGATGCGGTCACGGTGCTCCCGGGACGCCACCCGGGCGGACAACAGCGCCTGCGCGCGCTCGACGGCGGCAGCTTGCGCGAAGTGCACGATGTAGGCGGGGGCGAGACGCTCCTCGAGCAGCGATTCGACGGTCTCGTGCACGGGCGTGGTGACGTACCGGTAGTGCAGCGGCACGGGACGCTCGATGCCCGTCACGTGCGCCACCTCGACCCCGGTGCGCCGCTCGAGGTCGGCGGAGATGTCGGTGAGGTCGCCGAGGGTCGCCGACATGAGCACGAAGCGCGCGCGGTTCAAGATGAGCAGCGGCACCTGCCACGCCCAGCCGCGCTGCGGGTCAGCGTAGAAGTGGAACTCGTCGGCGATGACGACGGCCCCGCCGGTCGCGTTCGACCCGGCGTCGGCACCGTGGCGCAGCGCGAGGTTCGCCAGGATCTCGGCGGTGCAGCAGATGATCGGTGCGTCGGGGTTGACGCTCGAGTCGCCCGTCACCATGCCGACGTTCTCCGGCCCGAAGATGTCGACCAGGGAGAAGAACTTCTCGCTCACGAGCGCCTTGAGCGGGGCGGTGTAGAACGAGCGACGGCCCTGCGCGAGGGCGGCGGCATGGGCGGCGACCGCGACGAGCGACTTGCCGGTGCCCGTCGGGGTGGAGAGCACGAGGTGCCGGTCGAGCACGAGCTCGAGCACCGCCTCCTCCTGCGCGGGATAGAGCCGCAGCCCGCGACCTGACGCCCACTCCTCGAACGCCGAGACGAAGACATCCGGGTCCCACGGCGCCGGGAGAGCGGCGACGAGAGGTGTGGGCATCCCCCGAGTCTGCCCTGTCCCCAGCACGGGGTGCGCGGTGCCCCCATCACGGGGTAGACCCGCCGGGTACCCGGATCCGCGCCGACGGCTTAGAATCGACTGGGAATCCCGGCCAGCACCGGGTGGCGGGGCGTAAGGAGCGTGCAGTCGTGGCAGACGACGACGTCCGCGTACCCGCAGGGTGGTATCCCGATCCGCTCGGCCTGCCCCAGCTGCGCTGGTGGGACAACCACTCGTGGACCGAGCACACGTCGGATGCCCGCCAGCCCACCGTGCAGCCCCAGCCGATGCGCGCAGAAGCCGTCGCGCCGACCCGCCTCGCCTTCGCCGACGACCTGCCGTTCGCCGACGACCTCGCCGACCTCGACGACACCGCCTATCCGGCGGAGTCGGTGCCCGAGCTCATCGAGCCCGAGCCGGGCGGAACCGGGCTCACCGGCGGCCTGACCGCCGATCTGCCCAGCCGACGCGCCCTGCGCGAGCAGGAGCGACTCGCCACCGACGACGACGGTGCCCGCGAACTCGTCGGCGCCGGCCCGGCGTTCGCCCGCCCGCGCGGCGCCCTCGCCTCACGCGACGCCGACCCCGCGGCCGCCGCCGTGCGCTACGCCGAAGCGACGCGCATCGACGACGCCCCGCAGTCGCTGCGCTACGACCTCGACGAGGTGCACGAAGACCTGCTCGGCGAGACGGCGGTTCCGCGCTCCGCCTTCGCCCACGCGAGCAAGTCCGACGCGAACCTCATCCCCGACTACCCCGCCGAGCCCGAGACGGCGCCCGCGCGCGACGGCCAGCCCGCCTACGCTGCGCGCCGCAGCGCCCTCGCGCACGCGCCGTCGACGAGCACGGTGCCCGCGTGGATCCTCACGCTCCTGCCGGTCTACATGCTGCTCGTCGGCATGATGGTGCTGCTCAGCGGCACCGACGCCGCCTTCGCTCCCGTCACCGTCGGGCTCGTCGTCGGCGTGCCGTGGGTCGCCGGCATCGTGATCTCGTTCTTCGACCACCGGATGCTGCGCCGCCACGGCATGCACCGGCCCGCGCACTGGCTGTGGTCGGTGCTCGGCGCGCCCGTCTACCTCATCGCCCGGCTCGTGGCGACGGTGCGCGAAGCCGGCACCGGCTTCGGCCCTGTGCTCACCTACCTCGTGCTCGCAGTGTTCATGGCCGGCGCCGTCATCGCCGTGCCCGGACTCGCGATGGAGCTCGCCCCCGCGTCGTTCTCGGCCGAGGCCGAACGTTCCGTGGCCGACGACGCGCGGTCGCTCGGCGCCGACCTGACGATCGAGTGCCCCGACACGCCGCCGCTGCTCGTGCAGCAGTCGTTCACCTGCGTGGCCACCGACGACGACGGCACGAGCTTCGACGTGCGCGTGAGCCTGCAGCGCTCGAACGGCTGGATCGACTGGCGCGTCGACAACTGGGGCATCTTCGGCATGGGTTCCTGAGCGGATCGCTCTCCATTCCTGAACCCCAGCTGGGAAACACACCCGAACGGGGTGATGAGTCTCCGGGGTCGACTCCCTAGACTGGGCGCACCCCTGCACCATCCGCTCTGCACCCGCCTTCGCATTCGTCACACCGACGACCTGCCCCGAAGGAGACCGGCTTTTGACCGACCAGGCGATCCGCGTAGTCCCCGCGGGCTGGTACGAAGACCCCGCCTCGAGCGCCCACGTGCGCTGGTGGAACGGTCTCGCGTGGACCGAGCACACCACCCTCAAACCCACCGCGCCGCCGCGCCCGCAGCCCGTCGCCGAGCAGACCGGCCAGCAGGCCGCCGCGCAGAACCAGCAGGGCCACGGCTACCTGGATGCCTACAGCCAGCGCGCCGAGACCGTCACGACGTCCACGGGGTCGGTGCACACGGCCGAGACCCTCGCCCGCATCGCCGAAGCCCGCGAACTGGAGCGGCAGTACGGCATCAGCACCGCCGAGCACGACGTCATCGTGCAGGCCGCGACCGCCGGAGCCGCGGAAGAGCAGTCCACCCACGCCGACACCTACGTCGACACCGGGCCGACGCGCGCCGCGCACCGCGCGCTGCAGACCGCGACCGACGACTACGACTCCGACGACGAGCGCACCTCGACGGCGTCGGCGTGGTTCATCGCACTCTGGCCGCTGCTCACCCTCGTCGTCGCGGTGGTGATCGCCTACGTCTACTTCTATGTGACCCCCGGCCCGGTCGTCGCCGGCATCCCGCTCCTGGCCGGTGTGCTCGTCGTGCCGCTGCTGCTCACGCTCATCTGGGCGGTGATGGATGCTCGCAAGCTGCGGCAGCGCGGACACCGACCGGCGAGCCCGGCGCTCGCCCTGCTCGGACCGCTCGTGTACCTCATCGGCCGCCGTACCCGCGTGACCGGCTCCGGACCGCTCGTGACGCTCATCCTGCTCACGCTCGCCGTCGTCGGCGCACCCACCGCCGCCTACCTGACCGGTGCCACGGCGCCGATCACGAAGGCGCTCGAGATCCAGCAGACCGTTCGCGCCGACCTCGTCGACAGCGGTCAGCTCGCGTCGGTGAGCTGCCCGGTGCTCATCGAGAGCATCAACCCCGGCACGCTCTACTCGTGTGACGGCACCCTGCCCGACGGCTCGGCCAAGCGCGTCTGGGTGAGCATCGAAGACAGCACCGGCACGTTCGCGTACGCGCTCGACGTCCGCTAGTCAACGCGGTGTCGCCGGGCCGGGCATCGGCCTAGCGTCGAGACATGGCCGATCGCATCGTCACGCCCGGATCCGAGATCTCCCCCGACACGGGGGTGGGCTACGACTTCGAACGCGTGCCGTCCGGGATCGCCGCCGACCCCTCCCCGGCCGACCCCGACGCCCTGGTCGACGGCAACCGCGTGAGCACGGGCGCCGAGCTCGAACGCGACGTCGGCCGCACCGCGGGTTGAGTGCCCGGCGGAGCCGGGTGTATCGAAACCCCGACGCTCCCCGACGCTCCCCCGTCACCTCGACCGCTTAGGCTGTGCGAGTCATGCGGATCCTGTTCATGCGCCACGGCCAGACGCCGGCCAACGTCCTCGGTGTTCTCGACACCGCCGCGCCCGGCCCCGGGTTGACCGACCTCGGCACACGCCAAGCCGAAGCGGTCGTCGGCGCTCTCGGGCACGAGTCGATCGCGGCGATCTACGTCTCGCGCCTGCGACGCACCCACGAAACCGCGGCGCCCCTCGCCGCGGCGCTCGGGCTCGAGCCGATCGAGCTCGCGGGGACGCATGAGATCGAGGCGGGCTCCTTCGAGGGACTGAGCGACCACGACTCGGTGCGGGGTTACCTGAGCACCGTGTTCGCCTGGGGTGACGGCGACCTCGGTCGCGCCATGCCCGGCGGACCCGACGGTACCGCGTTCTTCGAGCGCTTCGACGCCTCCGTCGCGGAGGTCGCGGCGGCGCATCCCGCCGACGCCACGGTCGTGATCGTCAGCCACGGAGCCGCCATCCGCATCTGGACCGGCGCGCGCGTCGCCCACCTCGGCGAGGGGTTCACGGGCGACCACCACCTCGACAACACCGGCATCGTCGGCGTCGACGGCTCCCCCGAACTCGGCTGGACGGCGCTGTCGTGGGGCGGCATCCCCGTCGGCGGCGTGCAGCTCGCCGACCCGACCGCCGACGACCCGACGGGCGAGACGCTCGACGAGGCGCTCGACGACGACTAGCCCGCCGAGAGCTCCTCGCGCCACCCCGTGAAGAGTTCGTCGGCGTGCTGCTCGAACGGGTCGTCGCTGCACGAGTCGACCCCGAACTGCGTCACCAGGTCGGTGCCCGCGTAGCGGACGGTGACCTCGGTGACCCGGTTGCCCGCGCATCCGGAGTCTTCGCCCTCCCACGTCGCCGGATCGATGCCGTACTCGACGAGCAGCGACTGGAACTCCGCGATCGCGGCCGGGTCGTCCTGCGTGTACTCGGAGTCGTCGAAGTCCTGGATTGCCTGCGACTGACGGAAGTCGACGGCGACGATCTCGTCGATCCCCGGACCCGGTGCGGGGTCGGGGTCGGGGTCGGGTGCCGGAGTCGGCGTGCAGCCGGCGAGCAGGACGAGGGATGCCGCCACGGCCAGGACGGCGAATCTGCGTGCCATGGCGCGAGCCTACGCCCGGCGCGCATCCCCGTCGGCGGACGGCGCGCGGCCTATCGTGGCGACGTGACCCGGCGACTGCTCCGCGCACGGGCCGAGCTCGTCGCCGAAGCGATCGACCGCCTCGGCATCGTGACGGTGTGGCAGTCGCTCGTCGCGGTGCACGCCGAACGGGTCGGTGCCGGGCTCGGCGACGGCGACCGCTCGCACGACAGCCGAGGCGGCGGCAGGGGCGACGCGACGGCGACGTCCGCCATCCTCGACGATCTGCCGGAACGTGACCCCGAGTGGCGCCACGACCTGCTCGACGGGCTCACCATGAGCGAACGCTCGGTGCTCTACGAGTTCTCGCTCGCGCACGCCGACCGCGACAGCCGCAAAGCCTCGGGGCAGTTCTTCACGCCGGATGACGTCGCGCGTTTCCTCGCCGCCCGCGCGGCGACCTTCCCGGACGGCACCTGGATCGACCCGTGCTGCGGTGTCGGCAACCTCTCCTACTGGCTCGCCGACGCGCAGGCCGACCCGGCATCCTTCGTCGCCTCCCGGCTCGTGCTCGTCGACCGCGACCCGCTCGCTCTGCTCATCGCCCGCGCCCTCCTCGCGACCGAGTTCGGGTTGGATGCCGCGGGCTACGCCGCCCTGTCGGCGCGATCGCGGGTCGCCGATGCCCTGACCGATGAGTTGCCCGCCTTCGACTTCGCGCTGCTCAATCCGCCCTACGTGGGCGTGCCGCGCGACGACCGGTTCGTCTCGGCCGACGCGCGCGACCTGTACGCCTACTTCCTCGAGCGGATGCTGCAGCTCGGCCGCGGACTCGTCGCGATCACCCCGGTGACGTTCACCTCCGGACCGAAGTTCGCGGCGCTGCGACGGCTGATCGTGCGCGGGCTCGAAGTGCTCGACCTGTACTGCTTCGACAATGTGCCCGACTTCGTGTTCCGCGGCGTGAAGTTCGGATCGCAGAACTCGAACCAGGTGAACTCGACACGCGCCGCGGTGATCGTGGGCCTCGCGGGCGCCACGGATGCCCCGCGTCGACACCGCATCACGCCGCTGCTGCGCTGGCGGGCCGTCGAACGCGAGCAGCTGCTCGCCGCGGCCGACGACTTCCTCGCCGAGCTCCAACCGGACGAGGCGCGGGCGTTCCCGAAGGTCGGCACGGCGCTCGTGCCGCTCTATCGGTCGCTGCTCGCGGCGGAGAGCACGGTCGGCGATCTGCTCGTGCGCGAGCCGACCCCGTACATGCTGCAGGTGCCGATCGCGCTGCGCTACTACCTCGCCGCCGTGCAGCGTCCGCTCGACCGCGACAACGTGCATCGGCTGTACTTCGCGACCGCCGACGATCGCGATCGCGCGTGGATCGTGCTCAACTCGTCGCTCGCCTACTGGTGGTGGCGGGTCTATGAGGGCGGGATCGTCGTCTCGAAGGCGCTGCTCACCTCCGTGCCGATGCCGCTCACGACCGCCCCTGCCGCGCTCGTGGCCGAGCTCGCGCGGTCGGAGGACGAGAACCTGGTGCTCAAACTGAACGCGGGCCTCGCGACGGCCAACGTCAAGCATCCGTGGCGCGTGCTGCGCGACCTCACCACCGCGGTCGCGCCGGGATACGTGGATGCCCTGCTCGCCACCCACGCGAACACGTCGCTCGGCGGGTTGGTGGATGCCGAGAGCACCCTCGCCGTCCGTCGGCGCTTCCGCGGCGCCACCGCCGCCACCACCGGTTGACTGCCCCGCGTAGCGCGCGTCTGGCGCGCAAACTCGCGGGTTGAGGAGCGCCCGGCGCAGCCGGACGCGTCTCGAAACCCAGCCCGCCCCGCCTATCCGAACAACGGCATCCCGTCGGCATCCCGGAACGCCGCGTCGATCTCGGCGATCGACGCATCCACCACTCTGCTGACGGCGCGCGCCCGGAGCCGCCCGTCTTCGTGGGGCGGGAACTCCGCCGAGCCCTCATCCCAGCTGAGCCACAGCGCGATCGGCGTGTGCTCGAGCGTGAAGCCGCGGGCGAGCGGAACATCCCGCAGTGGTGGCAGCGATTCGCGCGAGCGGCGGATCGCGCCGAATTCGAGGGCGAGCAGTCGGCGCGCATCCTCGACGCGGTCGAACGCTCCGAGCAGTTCGCGTTCGTGCTCACGCGTCGACTGTTCGACGGCGAACAACCCCTGCCGTGCGGCGATCGAGTAGCCGACGTACGTGTCGGCGACGTGGAGGAGGTCGTCGTCGCGCGGCGGGAGGAGCCTCAGCCCGAGGTCGCGGGCCCACGCGATGAGCTCCTCCATGCCCCGATCGTAGGAGCGGTGGGCGGGAGTTTCGATGGTCGACTTCCGTGCAGGTATGCCGAGGTTTCGGTGGTCGAGTGCCCGCGCAGGCGTGTCGAGGTTTCGGTGGTCGAGTACCCGCGCAGGCGTGTCGAGGTTTCGGCGGTCGAGTACCCGCGCAGGCGTGTCGAGGTTTCGGCGGTCGAGTAGCCGCGCAGGCGTGTCGAGGTTTCGGCGGTCGAGTACCCGCGCAGGCGTGTCGAGGTTTCGGCGGTCGAGTACCCGCGCAGGCGTGTCGAGGTTTCGGCGGTCGAGTAGCCGCGCAGCGGCGTGTCGAGACCCGCGCCGGCCTACTCCGCGTCGATCTGCTCGAGCAGCCGCTTGGCGGCCCGTGCGATCTCGTCGTGGTCGTACTGCGCGGCTCGCGACTCGAGCGAGATGACCGCACACCGGTGGATCTTCCGGAAGTCGCCGAACGGGAACGAGAAGCGCCCCTTCGTCTCGTCGGACTCCTGCCGATCGATGCCGAGGTGCCACGCGGCGTAGTCATTCCACCCGTCGCGTTCGATCATCCGGTTCTCGTCGTCGGCGGACGGCGCGTGTTCGCTCCAGTCGTCGCGTTCGTCGCGGACGACATCACCGGCGGCGATGAGCTTCTCGGCGTGCCGGAGTGCGTCGCGGTTGAGTTGAGTGGCCATGGATCCGGTCTACGTCGTGGCGCGGACGCGGTCAACCCCGTTCCTTTCGGGAGCATCGGGGCGTCGAATCACAGGATGAGTATTCGTGACAGTGTGCCCACGCCCGACCAGGATGCCGTCGCCGAGGGCGACACGGCCGCGACGTCGGCCGAGGTGGGGATGCCTCCCGTCTTCGACAGCGTCGGCGAGGGTCCCGATGATGCCGAGCTCGCGGCGGAGGAGGGTGTAGACCCCGACACGGGCATGCCGAACACGGCCGGCGGGGTCGGCGGGGCAGGTGCGGGAGCGGAGTAGGCCCCTGTCGCGTGTCTCGCGGACGGTCTCGGCGGCGTCGTCGCGGATTGTCTCGGCGAGGAATGGTAGCGGGGTGTACAGGCCGTGTCACCCCCGTGGCGTGACGCGCGATTTTCGCGTGGGCTGGAGTCGGGATGGTTTCCCCAGAGGCACAGGAGGTTCCCGTGGGACGACACAGTATGAACTACCAGCCGGAGGCCGGGCTCGATTCGGCCGGGCTCGATTCGGCAGCGCTCGATTCGGCAGAGCTCGACTCGAGTCGTTCGCTCGACGAGGGCTCGCTCGCCGAGGGTTCGATCGCCGAGGGTTCGATCGCCGAGGGTTCGATCGCGCCTCCGGGTGGCCCGGTCGATCCGGGCGTTCCGGGCTCGCCCGACGCGCCGAACGGTCCGTCGGCTCCTGACAACCCTTCGTTCCCTGAGCCGTCGCCGGGTTCGCCGGAGGTCACGCCGAGCGAGCCGCCGCCGTACGCCCCTGATGAAGCGGGTGACGGTTCGGTGCCGGTGCCGTCGTGGCATTCGGCGGGCGAGCAGGTGCTCTGATGGCGCGACTCACGTCGGGTGAGAGCAGCGAGCCGGATGACCCGGATGGCCTGATGAACGATCAGGAGATGCCCACCGCCGATGGCCAGATGGCGTCGAACACGTCGGAGGAGCTCACTCCGCCGTCGGCGGAGCGTTCCGACGACGAGTGACGACGAGACTACTGATGACGATCAGGTCGTGGATAACGCGGATCGCGACTTGGCCGACTGAACGGGTCGTTTGACTGGTCGCTCGCTCTGAACTGGTCGCTCACGCCTCGCCAAGTGTTCTCGCACCGCGCGTGACTTCGTGACGAGCATCGCTCCGACGTGGCGGGAGTTCGGCGGGGCTTCCAACCAGTAGTTACCGGCCCGGAGCACGATCGACCAGCCTTCGTTGTGCAATCGCAGGTGATGGTGTCGGCAGAGCAGCACACCCCGGTTGAGGTCGGTGCGCCCTCCGCGTGACCAGTGGTCGATGTGATGGGCTTCGCACCACGACGGGGGCCGGTCGCATCCGGGCCAGAGGCAGCCGCCGTCGCGCACCGCGAGAGCATCCCGCTGGCGCCGGGAGAAGAGTCGACGTTCCCGGCCGTGATCGAGCACCGTTCCGAACGCGTCGAGCGTGACCACATCGGCACCGTAGCTGCACGCCACCCGCTCGACGGTGGCGAGCGAGACGCTCTCACCCGTGCCTTCGATGACGCCGTAGCCCTGACCCGTCGCGAGTGACTCGTCGGAGACGAGGATGCGTACCCCCGGGGCTCCGGAACCCACGAGCACCTCGGGGTCGGCCGACGCCGCCTGACGCAGCAGTTCGGCGAAGGCATCCGATGCGAGTTGTTCGACCGTGCGCGGGTCGTCGGCGATCTTCGACGCGCGCTCGACCTGCTCGGGATCGACGAAGCGCGGACCGCCCCGCCGCGGCGAGGTCGCCCGGTCGTAGATCTCGTCAACGATGCCCGCGGTCTCGGGGTCGTAGTCCCAGATGAGCCGCTTCATGCCGTCGCGGAGGTCGACCCGCCGCAGCGCCCGCCGCCCGCGCAACGCCGCCTCGCGATCGCCGACCCCCTCGGCGTCGAGTTCGTCGCGCACCTCGCGCGCACGCTTGCGCAGCCGATCGGGGTCGAGCTCGCGCGCGGCGTCGCGGAGAGCATCCACGGCCACCGTCAGCACCGCCTCGTCGAGGTCGCCCGGGTCGCCGAGTCCACCGCGGATGGCATCTACGGCCTCGGTCGAGATCGACCCGGCTTCGAGCCCCTGCGCGAGCCCCGCGAACGCGCCCGGCTCGCGCGTGAGGCGACCGACGCGCACGGCGGTGGCGGCATCCCGACCCGTGACCTTCATCGTGGTGGTGAGCAGTTCTTCGACGGTGCGGGCGCCTTCGCGACGCGCGAGCCCGGACGAGCCGAGCTCGGGTCGGGACCGCTCGGAGATGACGCCGGTCGCGAGCGCGAGGTGCGTGTTGCTCAACCGGGAGACCTCGGCGACGAGCCTCGTGACCTCGACGAGTTCGACATCGGATGCCGACGCGTAGCCCGCGCGCGGGGCCTCGCGCAGCACATCGAGTGCTGCGGTCAGGCCGGCGAGGGCGGGGAGCGTCATGGGATTCATCCTTCCGGGTTCCATTCTCCCGACTCGAACAGAGTTTCGAAAGTAGAAGAAGTCGGCGGCGAGCGGCCTGTGGAGGACGAGTGCCACGATGAGGGCATGACCGAAACACAGGGATGGCAGCTGCTCGAGATCGGCGCGATCGACACCTGGCGCGCGCACTATGGCGGCTTCCGTCCGGATACCTCCCGCGACGGCCGGCGCGTCGTCGACCACGAGCTCGTGACGCAGTACATCGGGCTCACCGCGAACTCGTACGAGGCGGGTGAGGAGGCGGGCTACTGGCACTCGCACTCCGAGATCGAGGAGCTCTACGTGTTCCTCACCGGTCGCGGCGAGATGGGTCTCGACGACGACGTCGTGCCTGTCGGACCCGGCTCGGTCGTGCGCGTCGGCCAGGGCGTCGCCCGCACGTGGCGCGCAGTTTCCGACACCCCCGAACCGCTCACGTGGCTGTGCATCCGCGCCGGCGGCAACGGGGAGCTCGCCCACATGCCGTCCGACGCCCAGCGCGACCCCGACCGCCCGGCCCCCTGGTAACCAGCACCCCGAGCAACCAGACCGCTCGTGCAACCAGACCGCCCGGCTGACTACCGCGTGCGCTCGAGTGCCGGCTCCCGCATCCGCGTGACGGTGCGTCGAATGGCGACGATGATCGCCGCGACGAGCGCTCCGACAAGTGCGCCGGCAGTATTGGCGAGCAGGTCGCGCGGATCGGACACCCGCGGCGTGAACGTCTGCAGCACTTCGATGACGACCGAGATCGCCGCACCCGCGAGCACCGCGCCCACCCAGCCACCGCGCGGGAACACGAACCGCAGCAGAAACCCGATCGGCACGAACAGCAGGATGTTGGCCGCGAACTCCCGCGAGTCGAGGTTGCTCCAGGTGCCCGGGTCGAGCCACGTCGACGGCGACAGCACGTCGTAGTCGGCATCCGTCGGACCCGTGCGCCACGGGGTCGGCCCGAGGGTGAGGATGCCGACGAGCGCGAGATACGCGACGGTCGCGAGCGCGGCCGCGGCTCGGGCTGCGCGGGTCATGCTCCGATCCTGACGGGCGGATGCTCGGTGCCTCCTGGGAGGGGATCGAGAGTGTGCCGTCATTCGAGCCTCCTGAACAACCACTGCGGCAGGGCGCCCGAGTCGAACCACGTGAGCAGGAGGCTCGCCATCCGATCCCCGGGGTCGAGGGTGAGCGCACGCTCGAGCATCGAGCCCGCCGCCGAGACCGACCCGACCGCCCAGAGGAACCAGCCGAGCATCGTGAGCGGGCCCGGGCGCAGTTCGTCGGGCGCATGTGCGACGAGGGTGCGCAACATCCTGATGGCCGCCCCGAGCCGCTCCCGATCGGGCACCAGGTCGGTGCGTCCGAGGAGCAGGTCCCCTTGGACCAAGTCGGAGTCCTCACCCGCCTCAAGCTCGGCCGCCACGATCTCATCCATCGTCAGCCCGGTTTCGCGCTGCACGCGCGCCCATCTCTCGGCGTCGAGCATCGCGAGGTGGCCGACATCGCGGCCGAACGCGAACGAGAGGATGGCGGCATCCCGAGTCGCGGGCGAGGCGAAGAGCTTGAGACCGACGGCGACGAGCTCTGGGGCATCGCATGACTCGAGCAGGACTTCCAAGAACTCGACGATCGGCACCTCGTGCTCGAGGTCGTCGACATCTTCACGCCGAGGAGTGGGCTCGAGCGCGAGCAATCGGGCCACCTCGAACCGCCTCGCGGCATCGGCATCGGGAACCTCTCGATCCCGCGACCCGTCGTCATCGACCGCCCGCACCGAGATCTCGTCGAGCGGACGCCCGGCGTCGGCGTGGGAGCGATCGAGGTAGTCACCCCAACCGTCCGACGCGACGCAGCCCGCGAACCCCACGTGAAAACCGGCACGCCGCAGCCCGTCGACGGCGGCGCGTCCGAGTTCGAGGTGCGGGATGCCCCGCTCGGCCTCGAAACTGCGATCGGTGTAGACGACGACGTCGACGCGGTTGGCATCCCGGATGCGGCTCAACACGCCGAGCGCGCCGTGGACGAGGGCGCGGAGGTCGGCACGCCGCTCCCGATTCGGGAGGTCGATGCGGCAGGCGGCGGGAAACGTGCGATTGCCGCGGAACGGCACGAACACGATGCTGCGCTCGGCGCCGCCTCCCGCGAGCGTCGGCACGATCGAGAGGAACTCCGCGGCCGATGCCGCCTTGACGATCTCCATCCCGCCAGCGTCGCGACGTCCGCAGCACGGTGGGGCGCGCATCCCGGCATCTGTGGGCAGTTCGCCCGGAGACGACCCTGGGGACAGAACTCAGATGCCGAGGAACGCCCCCACCAGCGAGCGGATGCGCGCCAGGCACGCGTCGTCGACGACTCCGAGAGAGCGGTGGACGCGCCCGCGCGCGAGCGTGACGACCTGCTCGGTCATCGCCCAACTGCGCACCGGCAACGCGAGGTCGCCGCTCAGCTCGACGTGGTTGATCCAGCCGCGCTCACGCGTCGTGACCGGCACCACGATCACCAAAGAGTCGACGACATCCAGATACTCAGCCGATGCGATCACGACCGCGGGGCGCCGACCGACCTGTTCACGACCTTCCCCTGGCCCGAACGTGACCCACGCCACGTCGCCGGGAACGAGTGTCATGCGTCGCGATCGTAGCGACGGGCGTCATCGGATGCCGCGGCATCCCACAGCCGGTACTCGGCCTCCAGCTCGGCCCGCTCGGCGTGCGAGAGTCGCTCCCGTTCCGCGCGCATGCGCCGGAAGAGCTCGGCCCTCTCACGCGACTCGAACAGACCTTGGATGACGGCCGCGACGGTGCTGCCGGCATCCCGGGCTTCGGCATTGAGGCGGTCTCGCAGTTCGGAGGGCACCTTGATCGTCGTCGCGGCCATGTGGCGAGTATACCGCCGGTATACCTACGAGAAGCGCAGCCCGCAGTCGAACCCCGTGCACGCGAGCGACGGGTCGTCGTCGGCGACCATGCATCCGCCGAGCACCAACTCGCCGCGATCTGCCGCCTCGAACGCCTCGAGGGTGGGGAGCCCGCGCAGGATCGGCACCGCCCCGCTGCCGCAGCGCGGGCAGACTGCCGCGGCGCGCGTGGCGTGGGCGTCGGTCATGGCATCAGGATGCCTTCCGCCACCGTCACTCATCGGTGGCGCCCGAACGCGGGCTACCGGTGCGGCGGGCTTCGCGACACGCTGCCCGGATGGGGAATGCGGGGGCGCTGACGCGCGACCTGGTCCAGCGGGTGCCAGGTCAGTCGCTGATCGAGAAGTTGATGTCGGAGTGGGACGCTGGGCGCATCCGGGTGGGCGAACATCCCGATCAGGTGGTGATCGACGAGGATGCCCGCGGCTGGTACTGGGGCGTGCTCGGTGAGCGACGGGTCGCCGAACGGCTCTCAGCACTCGGGAGCCAATGGACGGTGCTGCACTCCGTCCCGATCGGAACGGGCACCACCGACGTCGATCACGTCGCTATCGGCCCCAGCGGTGTCTACACGATCAACACGAAGTACAGTTCCGGCGCAAAGGTTTGGGTCGCGGGCCGCGGTCTCTACGTCAACGGCACGAGCCAGGCGCAGTATCTGCGGAAGGCGATGGTCGAGCTCACTCGAGCGACGAAGCTGTTGTCAGAAGCCGCAGGCTTCGCCGTCCCTGTCTACTCGGCCGTCGTCTTCGTCGCGCCGCACTCTCTCACGACGAAGGCTCCGCCGGGATGGGATGGCGTGACGCTCGAGGTCATGCCCGACCACGAGCTCCCCGCCCTCGCGACTCGTCGTCGTGAGATGAGCGACGAGCAGCTCACGCGGGTGCGCGATGTCGCGCTTCTGCCGGGGACTTGGCACCGCACCCCAAGGGACACCCAGCCGGGTGATCACTTTGCGAAAGAGTTCGACGCTCTGCACGCGGCCGTCGGCCCAGGCCTCGAGGTCACGCGGGAGGTGACCACAACACGTCCCGTCGTTCGGCGGGCCTCCGTGGCACGCACACGCAACCGCACGACGAGCAGGACGCCGCGGCGCGGTCTCGGCGAACGTCTGGTGGTCGGATGCCTGGGAGCCATCGCTGTTCCGGTGCTCGGCTATCTTGCACTCACGTGGGCGGTGCAGATCCTGCTGCAGCGCTGACCCAGGGGCTGCTAGAAAGAGCCATGGCTCTCGACCCGACGGAGCAGGCACGCCTGCGTCTCGAGGCGTTTGCCGAACTCGAGCTCCTGATCGAGAGCCGCGGCGGATTCGCCACCCGTGCCGAGCTGACGGACTTCACCCTCGAGGGAAAGTCGTTCCCGCTCATCGATCGCAACCGCGGCATCCGGAACCCTGCGGAGTTCGACGCCACGCTGTCTGTGGTCAGTTCGCCTGAAGGCCCGTACGACGACCACATCGGCGCCGACGGCCTGCTTCGCTACGCGTTCCGCGCCGGAGATCCGCTGAGCGGGGACAACCGCAAACTGCGTGCCGCGATGGAGCAGCACGTTCCGATCATCCTGTTCCGCAAACCGCTCCCTAACGTCTACGTGCCGATCGCGCCCGCCTACGTGATCGACGAGGATCGCGCCGCCGGCCATGTGCTCATCGCGACCAACGAGGCGGCCATCCGCCCGTACGAGTCACCACAGGCCCTCATCGACAAGCGCTACCTCAGCCGTCTCATCCAGCAACGCGTGCATCAGCCGGTGTTTCGGGCGCAGGTGATGGTCGCGTACGAGCGCACCTGCGCGATCTGCAGGCTGAAGCACCCGGAGATGCTGGATGCGGCGCACATCATCGCGGACCGCGACGAGCAGGGAGTCGCGCACGTCTCGAACGGCCTCTCGCTCTGCAAGATCCATCACGCCGCCTACGACAACGACGTACTCGGGATCGACCCCGACTATCGGGTCCACATCGACGCCGACATCCTGCGGGAAGTCGACGGGCCGATGCTGAAGCACGGCATTCAGGAGATGGACGGTGCAATCCTTCGCCTGCCGACCCGTACCGCCGACCACCCGAACCGCGATGCTCTCGCGGTTCGATTCGCTTCCTTTCAGGGCTAGGAGCACTACAACATGGATGTTGCTGAACTTCGACTGCGCGCAGTTCTCGGCGGTGACCACCGGTACCGCGTGCCTCTCTATCAGCGCCCGTACTCTTGGACCGAAAAGCAGCTGTCTCGTCTCTGGCTCGATCTCACGAGCGTCACGGAACAGCTCGCGCGCAACCAGAAAGCGACCCACTTCACCGGGTCGCTCGTGCTCGATCTCGGCCGAGCCGGGCCGGGGCTGAACGAGTACCTGGTCGTCGACGGGCAGCAGCGTCTCACGACCCTCTCGATTCTCCTCTGCGCGATTCGCGACCACTTCGCTGAACACGAGCCTGACCAGCCAGGCAAGCGGGAGCTCATTCACGAAAAGTACTTGGTCGACAAATTCCAGCAAGGCGACGACCGACTGAAGCTCCTTCCGACCCAGGCCGACCGGAGCGACTACCGCGCTCTGATCGACGGCACCGGCGACGGCGATCCGTTGTCACGAGTGACAACGGCCTATCGATACTTCCGACTGCAGCTCGATCTCGCTGACGACCCCGAGGACCCGCACGACATCGACCGCATCCTCGAAGCTGTGCTCGGCGCACTCGCATTCGTCAGCATCACGGCTCGCGGCGACGACAACGTCTACCGGATCTTCGAGTCGCTGAACAACACCGGAATGAAGCTCACCCAGGGCGATTTGCTGCGGAATTACATCTTTATGCGGCTGAGCGCGCGAGGCGAAGAGGCCTACAGCACTTGGTGGCTCCCGATGCAAGATCGGCTGTCGCAGTCCGACCTCGAGACCTTGTTCTGGATGGACCTCGTCGTGACCGACTCCGAAGTCAAGCAAGGCGACATCTACTCGGCGCAGCAAGACCGGATGCACGAGATGTCCGCCGATCAGGTCTTCGAGGAGGTGAAGAGATTCGCCGGGCTCTCTCGACTGCTCGAGGGGATGCGCCACCCCGAACGCCTCACGCAATTCGGGTCGCTCGTTCCCCGCAGACTCGCCCACCTCAATGCATGGGGTGCGGGGGCGGCCGACTCGCTGGTCCTCAACCTGCTCGCGCGGACAGAGTCCAAAGCGATCTCCGTCACCGAACTGGAAGCCTGTCTCGCGATCCTCGAATCCTTCCTGGTGCGCCGGCTGGTCATCGGAGCGTCGTCGACCGCGCTGTCGCGCATCCTGCTGCGTGCCTCGTCGGATATGAAGCCGGAGCTCCCAATTGCCGAGGCACTATCTCTCTACTTGTCGACTGGTCGGAAGTTCTTCGCCTCGGACGACCAGATTCGCGAAGCCGCGATCACGAAACCGCTCTATTACGTCGGTAAACCCCATCAGAAGAAACTCCTGCTCCAGTGGCTTGAGGACACGTACGAGAGCAAAGAGCCGATCGACCTCACCAAGGCGACGATCGAGCACGTTCTCCCGCAGACCTTGACCGACGACTGGCGCGACGCACTTGCGCAAGACGCCAACTCGGATCAGTCGGCCGAGAGCATTCACGAAGAGATCGTCCATACTCTGGGCAATCTGACGCTCTCCGCGTACAACTCCGAACTGAGCAACCGCGACTTCTCGGAGAAGCGAGCCAGACTGCAGGAGAGCGGAATCCGCATGAACGGCGCCATCGCCGCTAAGGAGCGTTGGGGTCGTCCAGAGATCGAGGAACGCGGCCGCGAGCTTGCTGAGCGGATCATCTCGACGTGGGTCGCTCCGTCGCAGACGACCGATGTCGTCGAGACCGGCGCGACCTGGGCACTCGTCCGCGAGGCGGTCGAAGCGGTGCCCGCCGGGCGCTGGACGACCTACGGCGACCTGGCTGCTCTCGCGTCCACGTACCCGCAGCCAGTCGCAGCCTTCGTCTCCCGCGCTCCGATAGTGGGTGCCTGGCGCGTGATGCGCGCGGGCGGGATGATCGCCGAGGGATTCCGATGGGGTCCGGGGTCCGAACACGCGTCGCTCACGCCGCGTCAGGTTCTTGAGGCAGAGGGGCTTCGCTTCGATAACGATGGACACGCCGATCCCGACCGACGTGTGTCGTCACTCGAGCTCGCCGAGATGCTCGGCATCGAGCTCGACATGGACGATGACTTCGATCCGAGCGCTGACGAAAGCAGTGACGACTACAACCGATTCGTCGCGCAGCTGGCAGACGCACAGTCGGCCACGTCGGTGCACGGGATGCTGGGGCTGATCCGGTTCTGGAAGTCCATCGGCGGCGAACTCGGTTTCGGGCAGCAAGCGGAGACATCGTGCTTCTTCATGGCGCGCCGCGGTAAACGTCACCTCGGCGGCAACGGTATTTGGCCCTTCACGGTGTACCCGAAGGCCGGAACCATCGAGGTGGTATTCCAGTACCTCAAGGATCGGCCCCCCTTCGATCGACTCGAGCTGCGGCAGGAACTGCGCACCCGCCTCAATCGAATCGATGGCATCGATATCGGTGAGGACCGGCTACATCTGCGCCCGAGCTTCCGTGTTTCGGTGCTCGAGTCCGAGGCGGGCCAGGATGCCGTGGCCGACGTACTCCGGTTCTTCATGGACCAGGTGCGCGCGACTGACTGAGCGTTACCGCGCGGCCGACCCAACGCCGGCGCAACCACCGATCGTGCGACGCCACCACCACAGCACCCGGGTACGACCCCAACGCCTCCTCCAACTCCCCCGCCAGCGCCAACGACAGGTGGTTGCTCGGCTCATCCAACAGAAACAGATGAGGCGGATTCGCAATCACCGCAGCAAGCGCCAACCGCCGCTGCTGCCCCACCGACAGCGCCCCCACCGCCCGGTCGAGCTGCGCCGCCGGCAGCAGCCCGAGCTCCGACAACGGCACGAGCTCCGCCCGTCGCGCCCCGACGGCATCCTGATACACAGAGCGAGCCGAGCGAGAAGGATCCGCGAACCGCACATCCTGCCGCAACATCCCGACGCGCAACCCACGCCGCCGCTCCGCAGAACCCAGCTCCCCCGCGAGCACGGCGAGCAGCGTCGACTTCCCCGCCCCGTTGGGCCCGGTGACGAGCACCCGATCCCGCGCCGTGACGGTCAGACGCGACAGAGTCAACCGCCCCGGCACCACCACATCCCGAAGATCGACGAGCACCTCCGAGGCATCCAGCGCAGTAGCCCCAGACGGGATGCCGCCGAAGCTCAGCACCGACGGCGGCTTCCGCACCGCGGACTCTTCAAGCACCGACAGACGCCGTTCGGCATCCCGAACCCGCCGCGAGACCGCCGACTCGACGCGCGCGCCCTTGAAGTTGTGGATGAACTTGTCGTTGTCGGTGGGCCCGCGCCCGGGCGCGATCGATCGGGCCTTCGTCGAGGCCACCAAAGACAGCCGCGCCATCTCATCCTGCTCCGACCGGAACTGCTGCTCCCACCGCTCCCGCTCTCGCGCCTTCGCGGCGAGGTAGTCGGTGAACGTGCCGCCGTACCGCGTCGCGGTGCGCGACCGGTCGGGATCGAGGTCGACGAGCTCGGTCGCCACCTCGTCGAGGAACGCCCGGTCGTGGCTCGCGAACAGCACCGGCCCGCGCCATCGCTTGAGCTGCTTGACCAGGTACGCGACCGCGGCGTCGTCGAGGTGGTTGGTCGGCTCGTCGAGTATCAGCGCATCCGGCCGGCTGAGCAGCAGCCCGGCGAGCGCGACCCGGCTGCGCTGTCCGCCCGAGATCGTGCCGACACGCGTGCCCAGGCCGAGATTGTGGATGCCGAGTGCCGCGAGAATCTCGACGCGGCGAGTATCCAACATCCACAGTTCCGCCCGCTCGGCCGCCTCGAGGGCGCGCTCGTAGCGGCGCTGGTCTTTGCGGACGTTCGCGGCGGCATCCTCGAGTTCGCGCTCGATCTCGCGCAGTTCGGCGGTGTACTCGTCGAGCAGTTCGCCGATGGTGGCGCTCGCGTCGACGGGGGCCTCCTGCCAGAGGAAGCCCATGCGCACGGGTCGCCGGATCGAACCGTCGTCGGGCTCTTCGACACCGGCGAGGATGCGCAGCAGCGTCGACTTGCCGACGCCGTTCTCGCCGATGAGTCCCGTGCGGGCGCCGGGCGGCACGGTGATGTCGACGGCGTTCAGAATGCGGCGGTCGCCGTAGGAGCGGTCGATGCCGCGCGCGACGATGGGTTGGAGAGTAGACAAGAGAGCACCGGATCTCGGGTTCGAGACGACTCCCGCCGGGCTGGGCCTCGGACGCGGGACTTCGGGGTGCTCAGGAAATCATGGCGGGAGCGAGAGTAGCACGACCGGCGATTGCTATTAGTAACGCTGCGCGTTACTATTGGCGAGTGATCCACGAGTTCGCCGATCGGGACACCGAACGCGTCTGGCGACGAGAGCGCGTGAAGCGGTTCGGCCCTGACCTTCAGCGGATCGCGAATCGGAAGCTGCTCATGCTCGACGCCGCCGACGCCGTCAACGACCTGAGGATCCCGCCCGGAAATCGCCTCGAACAGCTCTCGGGCGACCGGAAGGGCCAGCACAGCATCCGCATCAACGACCAGTGGAGGATCTGCTTCATCTGGACAGATGCCGGACCGACAGACGTTCAGATCACCGACTACCACTAGGAGAAGAAGCGATGAGCATCGACCAGGCGCATGCGCCGATTCACCCTGGAGAAATCCTGCTTGAAGAGTTTCTCGCGCCGCTCAAGATCACGCAGTACCGACTGGCGGCGACGATCGGCGTTCCCGCTCGGCGCATCAACGAGATCGTGCACGGCAAGCGCAGCATCACGCCCGACACCGCCCTGCGCCTCTCGCGCGCGTTCGGCACGTCCGACCGGTTCTGGCTCAACCTTCAGAACCGCTACGACTTGGATGTCGCCCTCCTCGGCCATGAGGCGGAGCTCGACCGCATCCCGTCACTGATCTCCGCTTGACCGGATGCCGGCGGCGCGAGCCGATCAGTTGACGTATATGGTCGCCTGCGCGACCATATACGTCATGGACACGATCACGCGCGACGCGGCGACGCAGCTCGGCGTGAGTCAGCGCCAAGTGCAGCGCCTCGCCCGCGACGGGCGTCTCCTCAGCCGCGACGTCGCCGGACGCCGGGTCGTCGCAAGCCGCTCCCTCATGGCGGCGAGCCGTTCCGCCGGACGCGGGCGGTCGTGGGAGGGCCACACCGTCATCGCGGCGTGCGAGCTCCTGCTCACCGGTGCCACCGATCGGATGTCGGGCAGCCAGCTCAGCCGCCTGCGTGCACGCCTTCGCACGATCTCGATCTCCGACCTCGCCTACCAGGTGCTCAGCGATCGGGTGACCCTCTGGCGGAGCACCCGCCCGGCATCCCGCGACAGTGAGTCCGACGGGCTCACCTCCACCGGGCAGCGACTCGACGTGAAGGTGACGAAGGATGCCGCCGCTTTCGCCCGCCGAGCCCGCCTTCTCGCGGATGCCGACGGCGACACTCTCATCGTCGAGCTCGAACTGGATGCCAGGGCGGTCGTCGAAGACCTCGCCCTCTATGCCTACGGTGACGAGCGCACGAGCGTGCTCGCGCGGCAACGAATCGAGCGGCTGCAGTCGGAGTTGTGAGCGAGCATCTGCAGGTCGAGGAGCCCGACGGCGGATGGCGGGAGCCCTGGCCGCGCGTGTTCGAAATCGCCGGCACACTCCCCCTCGAGCGTTGGGCACTCGTCGGCGGACTCATGGTGCAGACTCACGCGCTCGCCGCGCAGATCGAGACGACGCGGGTGACCCTGGACGTCGACGCGACGGTGCGTATCGAGGCGGGCATCTTCACCTACGCCGAAGCCGCCGCCGCGCTCATCCAGCTCGGCTACGCCCTCGACCGCTCGACCCGGCTGGCCTATCGCTTCACCCGCGGACCCGACGTCGTCGACCTCATGGTGGCCGACCATGAGCGTCCGTCGCCGCGGCACGCTCGCCGGGAAGTCATGCCGGTCACCGGCGGCAAGCAGGCGCTCGATCGACTCCAACTCGCGGTCTTCCAGTCGGATGCGTCGCAGGTGCAGGTTCCGATTCCGAATCTGCACGGCGCCCTCGTGCTCAAGGCGGCCGCCCATCTCGCGGACTCTCGTGACCGCGGCCGACACCTGCTCGACGCCGTCACCCTGCTCGCCTGCATCGTGGATGGCGGGGCGATCATCGAGCAGCTGCGCGGCTCCGATCGTTCGCGACTGCGTCACCTCGTCCGCGCTCTCGACGAGCACCCGTTGGTGGTGGCCCAAGCGCCGTCCGACACGGCCACGCTCGCGCGGCGCACTCTCTACGAGTTGCGCGACGGCGGGCTCTGACCCCGCCTCAGTCGAGGATCCCGCGCAGCTCAGCGCTCAGCCCGCGACGCCGCGATCACATCCTCCGGCGTGATGTCCCGCGCCGCGATGACCCCGCCGTAGTACTCGATCTTGCTGTTGAGGTGCGCGAGATGCTCGACATCCTGCGCCATCCGCTCGACCAGCGCCGACCGGTACGCGGTGAGCACCTCCACCCGCTGCGGGATCGTGTGGTCTCCCGCCCAGGTGAGCCGCACGAACTCTTTCACCTCGCGGATCGGCATCCCGGTCGAACGCAGGAGCTGCAGCATCCGCACCCACCCGAGGTCGTCGTCGCTGTAGCGCCGGTGTCCGCTCGTGGCTTTCGCGACCGCCGGCAGCAGCCCTTCACGCTCGTAATACCGCAGCGTGTGCTTGCTCAGCCCCGTGCGGGCCGCCGCTTCGTCGATCGTGTAGCCGCCCGTGTGTTGCCCGTCCATCCCGACACCGTACGACTTCGAGCGCGCTCGAACACCAGGGGTGGGATGCGGGGTTTGACTTCGCGCGCACTCTCACTTCTACCGTCGCCGCAGAAGGAAGGAAACAGGATGCCTCACATCGAGATCTACCAGGATGCCTACCCCGAGCAGCTGCTCGCGGCGATGCGCGACGAGCTCCGTCGCGCGGAGCGGGTGGAGGCCACACGCGCCGAGGCGGCGGAGCGTCGGCGAGCACGCAGAGCCGCCCTCCGCGCCCGCCTCACGAGGTGGCTGGTGCGCTGAGGCGAGGCGGATAGCATCCACCCATGAGCGAGGATGCCTACCTCCTCCGTCGCCCGGAGGCTTGGCGCAAGGCCCAAGCCTTCGGGCGCGGCACCCTCATCTACGGGCTGGTGCTGATCGCGTTCGGGGTGGGCATCGGCATCCTGGTGCTCGTCAGGGAACCCACCGCGCACGCCCCGCTGTTCGCGGTCGCGTCGGGCGGCGGGATGCTCGCGTGGGGTCTCGTGCTCATCGGACTCGCGGTCCCACCTCATCCGCACCCGCCCGTGCTGGTGAACGCCGTCGCCGTCACCCCCACGAGCGAGCCGCTGCCCGACGACTGGGTGCACCTGTTCCGCCGCCGCCGCATGGGTCGCACCTTCGCCCTCGGCCTCGGCGCCCTCTCCCTCTACATGCTCGCGATCGTCGTCGTCACCGTGTGGCTCGTCATCGACGGCACCGAGGATGCCGGCCTGCTGCTGTTCCTCGGAATCCCCGTGCTCTCCGCCGTCGTCTGGGGCATCTACGCCCTGCGGGAGGCTCGGTCGCGCCGACGACTGTCGACCTTCGGACGCGCGCCGACCGGATTCACGCTCGGGGCATCCGGGGTGACAATGCTCGAGCCCCATGCGACGCGGCACATCCCGTGGGGTGATGTGTCGCACGTCGTTGCGACGAACGCGCGCACACGGGGTGGGAAGTCGCCGCTGCATCCGATCGTGCAGCTCGTGCTGAGGGCTGAGATGGTCACGCTACAGATGAACCAGCATGTGGCGAGTCCGGCGGTCGTGTACACGGCTCTTGCGACGGCCGTGGAGGATGCGGGGTTCCGGAGTCTGCTGGGCGACTCGCGGGGGCAGGACGTGCTCGAGCGGTGGGCTCGGGATGCCGTGGCGCCTATCGCGGTGGGGCGCGGCTGAGCGGCGGGTCAGGCCGACGGGCGCCCCGCGCGCCGCTGAATGGCACCGAAGACGATCGTGCCGAAGAACAGCACGATGCCTCCGTGACCGAACAAGTCTGTGAGTTTCCCGTGAAGGGTCGCCGCGCCGCCGTAGGTCTTCGACCTGTCCGCCTATAGGAGGACACTTGACGTCCCCCGGGCCGATCAGGGACGGCCGCCACCGAAGGAGCATCAGATGGTTTTCCCCAGCACTCCAGTACCCGTAGACGCGTACGCGCCGATCCTAAAATCCAAGATGGCCGAACTCGGCGCACTGGAGAGTTGTGTCTCCGACCGACTCGTTCCGCTCGTCGAGATCATCGCGCCGAAGGCAGCCAGTCGCTCAATCGAACGCGCATGGCCCCGTGCCGCCGACGTTATCTGGCTCCACTCGCTGAACTTCGATGACGAGGAGGAGCTTGCGTTCGCGTCCGGCATCGAGACCCTCTTTGGGGAACTGCGAGGCAAGGTTCTCGCAGTTCCCGTGATCACGGTCAGCGAAGGCCCCGACTCCCTCGCTTGCGTCAAGCGGGTCATCGATGCCGACGGTCGCGGCGTGGTTCTGCGCCTCGATGTCGAGGAAATTCTGGACGATACCATCGACACCAGCGCGAGCATCCGCGCAACTCTAGATGCCCTCGACCTGGAGCCCACCCATGTCGACATCGTCGTCGACGCCGGCCTCCTTGAAGGGCCGCACAACGTGCAGGCCGCGGTTGCGGAACAGTGCGTAGGTGCGCTTCCCGGCTTGCGCGACTGGCGGACCGTCGTGGTCGCGTTCTCAGGATTCCCATCCCCGCTTTCGGAAGTCGTTCCGGTCAGCACCGTCCGTACAATCCCGCGAGCGGACGCCGCAGCGTTCGCGATTACGCGCCGCCGCGTGACGGATCGTGCGCTCGTGTTCGGTGACTACACCCTCGGCACGCCAGGCTATGACTCCGTTCCGTTCACGCCAATCCCGAACATCCGGTACGCGTCAGATGGCGATTGGGTTATCCACCGCGCCTCACAGCGCAAGGGGCCCGCCGCCCAGTTCCGCGCCCTGGCCACCGCCCTGGTCGCGGCGCCGTACTTTTCAGGTGCTGCTTTTAGCCCCGGGGACCGGCAGATCGCGGACGTTGCGGGCGGAGCCTCCGGGCCAGGAAACCCGACGACACACTTGCGCGCTGGAATCTCGCGTCATGTGCACGTGGTGCTTGAGCGACTCGCCACCCTTGGCGCGCCGTAATCGCCTCAACGACGATCTGATTCAGCTCCACCATGTCGGTTCGCGCGATCAGGCGTTCTTCGAGCCACTCCCGCGGCTTAGATCTGATCCCGGCTGCGGCCCCGCGCGCATCGAGGGCGCGGAGGATCTCATCCCGCAACAGCAGGGTGGCCAGTGCCTGCGCCTTCACCGATCGAAGCTCGCGAGCACGCCGCACTTGCTGGTAGGCGAGCCGATCATCTGCGTCCCGACTCACAACGGCCAGTCCCCACCCTGGTAGCAGCATGTCGCGTGCCCGTCTGAGATGTTTTGGAGTGACCACGAGTGTGCAATGGCTGAAGACCCCGCTGAATACGTCCATCTGCCGCGGCAGTCGATACAGCGAGTCGAGGTCGCCCTTCAGTTCGTAACCTGCAAGGCCCCCAGCAACGTGCAGCAAGTCGATGCGACCAGCCTCGCCGACGGTGAACTCATCGAGGACAAGCGAGTCGCCGTCGTACGAATCAGCCAAGACAGACCTGACCGCCTGGCGGAGATCGGGATCCGTCACCAGTGTCACGCCCTGATACTAAGGCCGACCCTGGTGGTCAACGAGCTGATGCTGACGACGTGCGCACCGGCTCCGCCCCTGCGGCAGGGCCGCACGTCCGACTCAGACTCGGCGCCTGCCCCTAAACGCTCCCCGTCGTCGCCGTCACCGTGTGGCTCTTCGTCGGTGGCACCGATTGCCGCCGCGGTTTCTCACCGATCAACCCACCCCGGGCGCCTACGGCCGTAGATGACATGAGGAGCGGTCGACGGGCCGTCGTAGAAGACGTCGCGGAAGCGAACCGGCGTAGCAGAAGCGTTCGCTCCACGAGCTGTTGCGCTTCTCGACCGGACTGGGCCGGCCGGCGGCAGGACTCCGAACGACGACTCCTGTTCGAGGAGCCATGCTCAGGACCGCGCCTCCGAGAGACCGAAGAGTGTTGGCTCGCCGGTGTCTTGCGCGGTGATCGCCGCGTAACGGCGAAGCAAGACCCCCTGGCGATCATCGATAGTCGCGGCGTCCTTGATGCCCAGCCCGGCGTCGATCACAGCGTCGATCGCGGCATGCGCGGCGAGCACCGGCTCTGGGGTTCTGCCAGGCTCGTACAGGTCAGCGAGGGACTTGTTGGGGAACTGCGCCCGGACGGCTGTGAGATGCTCCGCAGCAGCGATCAACGCGATGCGGCGCTTCTCGCTGAGCTTGGGCAGTGGGAACGTGTTCCAGGTGAGCGTGTTCGAGAAGCGCATATCCGACTTGAGTCGCCCGCCGACGGCCTTCTGCCAGGCGAGGAAGGCCGACGAGGAGATTACTCCGAACGCGACGCCGTCAGGGTCCTCGGCCGTAAAGTTGGCGTCGCTGGGAATGACCTCCGGGCCCACAAGCGCCGTCGGGATGAACCTCCGGTTCTCGCTCGACACCCTCGGAATGACCAGGTGAGGGACGTCGCGATGTGCGAACTGCTTGAAGAGGTGCGGCCGGTTTGCCCACTCACGCGTGGATGATGCCTTCGACTTTGTCCGGAAGTCGCGCACGGCCTCAACTCGTTCCAGCAAGAGGGGGGATGCGGCAATATCATCCGGAGTGGCCTTAACGAGCCAGAGCACCCAGCGCGGCTCAGCATGGATGAGCTCGCGGGCGCCGACGTACGGCCGCAGGTACTTTGAAGCAATCGGGTCCTGCGCGAACGGCTCGTAGTCCTCGGGCTCGACGACGAGGTGCCCTCCATCCGTTGGCTTGTTGCCGAACGCCGTCGGAGGAAGGTCCGGGGCGATAGGCATGCGGCTGGCCTCGACAATGACATTCGGCCCGTCGATGAGGTAAGCGTTGATCTTCGCGGACACCGTGAGCTCCGTCGGGTGTGCGGCACCGTCCGAATAGTCGAAGAGTCGCGGCGCCGGGCGCTCGCGCTTGTCGAACCCGAGCACCACGCAGTGAACGGCGGCCGCGTCAGGTGCCTCGCTTGTCCAGTCGAACGTGCGGTGTGCAAAACGAATGCGCCACCCCTCGTCGAAGATCGGATGGAATAGCGACGGCACAGGCTCGCCTTGTGTGATCGAGTTGGTCGACACGAAAGCGAAGGAACCCGCATATCCTTTTCTGCGGAAGAGCGCGAGCGTCTTGGCGTACCAACCGGTCACGTAGTCGAGACGCCCGGTGTCGCCACGACCCCACACATTGTGGAGGTCCTGCTTCTGCTCCTCGGATCGCGAGGTGTCGCCAAGGAACGGCGGGTTGCCGACAATGATGAGACTCTCACTCGGCTCGACCACGGATGCCCAGTCGTGTCGCAGGGCGTTGGCGTGCACGATCTTCGGCGCAACCTTGATCGGAAGACGATCGGGGACGATGCCGAATTCGTCCTGCATTAGAAGATTGGCCTGATGGTCGACGAGCAGCATGGCGGTCTCCGCGATGCGCGCGGGCCATTCGTTGATCTCAATCCCGTAGAACTGGTCGAGCGAGACCTGCAAGTCGACGGTCACGTCGAAGGACTGCTGGACCGCCGCGATGCCCTTGCCGACGAGATCGAGGTCACGGCGTGCCAATAGCAGATCGAGTTCCAGAGCCCGGAGCTGCCGGTAGGCGACGATGAGGAAGTTGCCGCAGCCGCAGGCGGGGTCCATGATCCGAAGTTTGCCGAGATCGTTGTGAAGCCGGGTGAGCTGTCCCTGGTCGCCTCGCGCGGCCTCCAGACGCCCGCGGAGCTCGTCAAGGAAGAGCGGCTCGATGGTCTTGAGGATGCTCGTCTCGGTCGTATAGTGCTCGCCAGCTGCTCGGCGAGCCACCTTGTCGTTGACAGTTTGGAACATGGAACCAAAAACGGCCGGCGAGATCACGGACCAGTCGAACTCGGCTGCCGCGATCATCTGGTCGCGGAACGCCTTCGTCAGATTTCCCATCTGGAGAGGGTCGCTGAATAGGCCGCCATTGACGTAACGGAAGGCTTCCAGGTGCTGAGGAGTGCCGGTGCGACGCTTGCCTTCCGGGGTGTCTAGCACCTCGAAAAGGGCCGCCATGTCGGCCGTGAGTGTGGTCGGCGACGTGTGCTCAGCCACAAACGGTTGGAACAGCACCGGTGCGGGACCGTGGGCGGAGGTTCGCCACATGCCAGTGTCATCGGCGAACCACAGGAATAGGAGGCGTGCGAGTAAGAGGGTGGCGTTGCGCTCGTCCCATTTGGCGGCGTCGAGCTCGGTATATAGGGCGCCCATCAGGCGTGCAGCCTGCGCCGACGCGGTCTCAGCCTCCTGATCAAATGCGGCGCGCATTCGGGCGAGGAGCTCGGGGAGCTTGAGGTCCTCGCCGAAGCCGATCTTGATGGCGTCGAGCTGGCGGACAAGGCGCCGGTCGTCGCTGCCGACCTTGTACTCGTGCATGACGAGTTTCGCGTTGGCGCCGCCGAGCTGGGCGCGACGCGGCCAGCGCCATGCCTGTTCATGCTCGTCGGCGAAGATCACTAGGCGCTCGTGGCTGTGCGCACCGACCTGCTGGTCAATGAGTCGTTGAATCTGCTTCGACGGTAACTGCGCGCAGTACCAGACGCGCAGTCCTTTGAATCCGGCGACCTGCTCGAGCTTGTACTGGACACCGTCGACTTGTAGCTGAAGCGGCGGCTGATCGGGGTTCGACCAATAGAGCTGGTCTCGAAAGAGATCGCGGAACTTCCGCTGGTCGATCAGCGCCAGCAGTGGTGATGCGGCCACTACTTCACTCCCATGGTGCTGACAATACGGATTGAGTCGCTACCGCGCTGCTCGATTACGAGCCTTTCGTCCCGGTGCAGTGCCGCCAAACGCCCGGCGAGTTCCTCGTCTGTCGCGCCGTTCCGAATCGCGTTCCGCAAACGGCGATCTGCCTCATTGGTCAATGGATGCTGGAATAAGAGGTCGAGGGCCGCGTTAGTCTCGGCACTCTGCGGGAAAAGCCCTGCACCGAGTCGATTCCAGACCGTTCTCCGGACCCCGCGCAACCGTCCGGCAATTGCCACGGGCGTTGCGAGGTCGCTGCGGACGAGTGCAGCGACGAGCTCATCGTGACTCGGGGTACGCTCCAGGGCTGGCTCCTCGGGCGTGGTCTGAAAGAGCCGCAAAGCCTCGATGCCGGTGAGAAGCTTCGTCTCGCCGTCGAGCGAGATCCAGCCGAAGCCGTCGATTCCCGACTCGGTGCGAACGTAGGCGGCGATGCCCTCTTCCATATCGCTAACCCGCTTCGCTCGGGAAGCGTCGAGCAGGTCGGGCAGCTGCTCAACCTTCGCAGCAATCTCCGGGGTCTGCTTCTGCGCGTTCTGCCACCACAGGTACGCGAGACTCGCGACATCGATGTCGTCTTCATCGACAGGCTCGTCCAAGCGGCCGTTGTAGAGCTCCTCGATGACTTTAACCTCATCATCCGTCCCGAAGAACCGCTCGTCGGACCCGAACGCCTGGGCGTTCTTCGCCAGCCGGTCCGCGATGCGCCGGCGAAGCGACAGTACGCCGTTGAGCGTGCCGTGGAAGATCGAGTAGAGCAGGACTTCTGAGGCTGTCTGCCCGACGCGGTCGACGCGGCCCGCGCGCTGCACCAGGCGAACGATGGCCCAGGGGAGGTCGTAGTTCACAACGACATGCGCGTCCTGGAGGTTCTGCCCTTCGCTCAGCACGTCGGTTGAAATCAGCACGCGCAGCTCATCGACCGATTGGCCATCAGGGATGAGGGCACGATTCGAGATCGGTGAAAAGCGGATCGCAAGCTGCGTCGGGTCCTCGTCGTCCCCGGTGGCAGCGTCAACTGAGTCAATGCCGTGCGCTCGCAGGGCACTGTTGAGGTAATTCGCGGTGTCCTTGTACTCCGTGAAAACGAGCACCTTCTCCGCTGGATGCGTCTCCACAAGGAGCTTGATCAGCTCGGCGAGCTTCGAGTCCCGCGAAGCATCCCAGTCGCCGTACAGATCGAGGAGGCCGCGTATAGCATTCGTGTCGGCAGCGAGCGCGTACCGGAGCTCCGGCGTGAACAGATCTGGCCGTACCCAGTTCACGTACTCGGGAGTGTCATTGTTGAGCGCCTCATAGCGCTGAGCCGCGGCATCGTTCAGCCGCTCGGCATCGTCGACCTCGTGCTCGATGACGTCGTCATCGTCGAGGAGGTCTGCCTCCTGGATCGTGCCCGTCGGCAGCGCGAGACCGTTGTCGATCGCATACAGGAACATCTCGTTCCGAGCCGCGTGCCTACGGAGAGAGATCGTGAAGGCGTGACCGCCGGACGACAGGCGCTTGTAAAGCGTGGTGCGGACGAAAGCCGCGGCGTTTGATCTCGCACGACGGAAGTTATCGACGACCTCCTTCTCCTTTGCCGTCCACGTCTTCTCCTTCGCTGTGTCGACGTAGTCGATCAGCGAATAGCGCGGCAAGATGAGCCGATCGATCGCGTCGATCGTCACGTCATCGTCCATAAGGGCCGCAGGGTCGCCAGCCGCGAACGGGTGATCGACCGGCACCGCAATCCGCTCGGGGAAGCGGAATCGGTCGCCGTTCGCGAAGGTCAGATACTTCTGGCCCTGCTCGTCGGTCTCGGAGTAGTTGTTCTTGATAAACGTACGAGTACGGCGGATGAGGTGTTCACTCATCAGGCGCTTCCAGTCGTCAGGATCCTCGGACTTGCGGAATGCCTGCAGCGTGGTGATCTTGCCGTCGACTTTGTCGATGAGTCGCGGATCGGCGGCGAGAGCGTTGATCGGCGCGATGCCGAGATCGTCGTCAGGTTGGATGAACAGTCCGAGCTGATTGGCGACGTCCTCGAAACGACGATTGTACGGCGTTGCTGTGAGCAGCAGCGCCTTGGCGTTGGCGCGATCAAGGTACTCCTGCACCGCCTTGTAATCGCGGCGCTCATCGTTGCGGAGCGTGTGTGACTCGTCGACGATAACGAAGCGGTACCGGCTCAGCGAAGGAAGCTGCGTGTGTGCGGAGGTATAGCTGACGACCCTTCCCGGAATGTCATAAGTGTCGAAGTAGCCCTCCCACATCGAGGTGAGGTTCTTCGGGCACACGACGAGTGGCAGGTAACCGTGCTCCTCGCGCAGCATAAGTGCTACGGCTACGGCGGTGATCGTCTTGCCGAGGCCGACGACGTCGCCGAGCATCGTGCCGCCGCGCGCCATGATGCGCCGCGCCAGAGCGCGGACCGCGGTCGACTGGTAGTCGAGCAGCTCCGACTTCAGCTCGTTCGGCACGGAGTATTCTTCGAGTCCCTCGCGCACGTCGCGCGAGAGGTCATAACAAACCTTGAGGAATACCTCGTAGGGCGACCGCGGTTCGCTTGCCGCCCAAGACTCGTCAAGAAGGCTCAGCAGCTGCCCATTGATGAGGTGGCTGTGTGGGTCGCCCCAGCGGTCTTCAAACCACTTTGCCAGGTCTTTGCCGCCGCCCGATGAGTCGAGAACGTCGACGTTGAGTTCCAGGTTGCTCGCCAGGCCGGACGGCGTGAGGTTCGAGCTGCCGACGAATCCGGTGATGGGGTTGTTGAGGTCTTCGCGGTAAAAGATGTATGTCTTGCCGTGAAGGGGGCGGCGGGTGAACACCTTGAACTCGACACGCCCCTGCTCGATGAGTTCGCGCAGCGATGCGAGCGTCTCTCGATCGGACCGAGTGGGAGCGCCGCGCATTAGCTGGGTACGGAGATGGTCGAGGAGATCGTGCATCCTCGCATGCGCTGTATCGCGGTCGGCATCTTGCCGCTCACGACCATCGACCGTCGCCTGGAGCTCCTCGAGGACCTCGACCTCCGGCCCGCCGGCCATCATCCCCAGCAGGATACGCACTGTGGCGCGAGTCGGGTTCTCCGGAAAGGGCTTGTTCTTGACGATCTCATCGAAGACCTTCCACCCGCGAAGGTTGAAGTACCCGACTGCGACATCAAGTTGATCGAAGGCCTCGAGCGTCGCCTGCAGGTGATCGCCAAGCTTGGTGTCGATGTTGTCGAAGAGCCGCGTCATCGCGCCACCCTGCGCCGCATCCTCGCGAGTCGCATCATTGTCCTACTTTGTTAAGCCGGCACGCTCCCCGTCCGGGCGCGCGATCCCGCTCCAGAGTAGTGATCAGCGAATACATCGGCAGCGCATGAGGCACGCGGATCGCGCTCGGCTCTGACCGATGCCGGACCGACGGCATGAATGATCGGCTATCCGGGCTTGGACTTGACCCGAAGGTACGACATGCGCGCCAGCAAGGCACGTCGCATGTCGCCGGTAGCCTCCATACGTGTTCGTCCGATCCTCCCGCGTGTACTACAGCGCCTCCGACCTGAAGGCCGCTGTCGAGTGCGAGTGGGCGCTTATGCGGAAGCTCGACGCGAAGCTCGACCGCATCCCGATGGTCGAGGACGAACCGGACGCGATGCTCGCCCGCGCCAGCCAGCTCGGCACCGAGCATGAGGCTCGGGCGCTTGCGAAGTTCCACGTCGACTTTCCCGAGACGGTCGTCGAGATCGAGACCGAGGATGATCGCGGCGATCCGGAGGTGCTCGCGGCGGCGCGGGAGCGCACGCTTGACGCGCTGCGGGCCGGCAACGATGTGGTCTTCCAGGCGACCTTCCTCGACGAGCCCGTCGACGAGCGCACCGGGTTCGTCGGGTTTGCCGACTTTCTCGTCCGGGTCTCGACACGGGGCCCGGAGGGCGCCTACTCGACCACCGAAAAGGACAGCGCCGCCGAAGGCGGCACCGAGGGCTTCGCGTATCAGGTGTGGGATACCAAACTCGCACGTAAAGCGCGGGTGACCGCGCTGCTGCAGCTGGCGGCGTATGCGGATCAGTTGCGGAAGCACGGCATCCCGGTTGCGGAAGACACGTACCTGCTGCTCGGGAATGGGGAGGAGAGCAAACACCGCCTCGCTGACATCGAGCCGGTGTTCCACGATCGCGTCGCGCGGCTGAAGCAGATGATCGAGGCGCGGCTCGACGACGAGAATCCGATCGAGTGGGGCGCCCCCGGCTACACCGCGTGCGGGCGCTGCGAGTGGTGCACCCCCGAAGTCGCGCGCACGCGCGATGTGCTGCTCGTGGCCGGGATGCGCTCGACGCAACGGTCGCGGTTCGCGGAAGCCGGCATCCATACCGTGGAGGACCTCGCGGCGAGCGAGGGGAAGATCGAGGGCGTCGGGGATGCCGCGCTCGCGAAGTTGCGGGCGCAGGCTCGGATGCAACTCACCCCGCACGCCGAGGGTGAGGTGAAGTGGGAGCTCGCGGCGAAGGGGGCGCTCGCGCAGCTGCCGCCTCCCGATGCCGGCGACATCTTCTTCGACTTCGAGGGCGACCCGCTGTGGACGGCGAACGGGCTCGACTGGGGGCTCGATTACCTCTGGGGGCTCATCACCCTCGAGTCGCCCGAGCCTGGTTTCGAGACGCGTCCGGCGGAGCCGGGCGCTCCTCAACCCACCAAAGAAGGAGCAGCGCTCGAAGAGCGCTTCCTTGCGTTCTGGGCGCACAACCGCGACCAAGAGAAGCAAGCCCTGATCGACTTCCTCGCGTTCGTGCAGGAGCGGCGCAAGCGGTACCCGGGGCTGCACATCTACCACTACGCCGACTACGAGCGGGCGCACCTGCTGCAGCTCGCCGCGCGGTACGGCGTCGGCGAGAGCATCCTCGACGAACTGCTCACCGAGGACGTGTTCGTCGACCTCTATCCCGTAGTGCGGCGCAGCATCCGCATCTCGGAGTCCAGCTACTCGATCAAGAAGCTCGAACCGCTCTACATGGGCGACGAGCTGCGGGTCGGCGACCTCAAGAAGGGTGACGAGTCGATCCAGTTCTACGTCGACTACACCGAGCTGAGGGATGCCGGGCTCACCGCCGAGGCGGAGGCGAAGCTCGAGCAGATCCGGGTCTACAACGAGTACGACTGCGTGTCGACGCATCGGCTGCGCGACTGGCTGCTCGAGCGGGCGCGTGAGAACGACATCGAGCCCGTCGCGCTGCAGGTGGATGCCGCCACGCCCGCCGCTCGGGATGACGCCGCCGAGGCGGAGGTGCGGGATCGCCTCTACGCGCACATCGAGGGCATCTCCGCGCTCGAGCGCGACCACGACCAGGCCGCGATCGGGCTCGCGGCCGCAGCGATCGAGTACCACCGGCGCGAAGACAAGTCGTACTGGTGGGAGCACTTCGCGCGGCACACCCTCGAGATCGACGAGTGGGAGGACACGCGCGACGTGTTCCGCGTCGACGAGGCGAAGGTCGTCGAAGACTGGCGTCAGCCGGAGGGCAAGCGCACCGAGTCGCGCGTCGTGCGGCTGCGCGGGCGACTCGCGCCCGGGTCGCGGCTCGGGCCGGGCGCGAAACCGTTCGTCATGTACGAGCCGCCGCTGCCCGAGATCATCCAGAACGCGCACCCTGGACGCCGCGGCGAGCACAACCGCGGCGAAGGCGTGCTCGAAGCCTCGCTCGTCGAAGGCGGAGGCGGTGAGATCGCCGAGGTGCTGCTCGACGAGAACGCCGGCGTCGGCGGAACGACGTGGTCGCAGTTCCCCGTCGCGCTCACGCCCGAGGCACCCGTGCCGACGAAGGCGCAGCGCACTGCCATCCTGCAGTGGGGTGGCGCGATCGCCGACTCACTCGGTGGTCGAGTAGCGGCGCAGCCGCGTGTCGAGACCCCACTCGGTGGTCGAGTAGCGCCGCAGGCGCGTGTCGAGACCCCCGACCCGAGCAACCCGGGGCGGGGTCTCGACACGCCGCCGGAGGCGGCTACTCGACCACCGAACCTGCCCAAGGGCGCCGCCCTCGACATCCTGCGGCGGGTGCCGCCGCGCACCGTGGATGGCGAGGGGCTCGAGCCGATCGGCATCGACGGGGTGCCGGCGGCGATCGTCGAGACGCTCACCCGGCTCGACGACTCCTACCTCGCCGTGCAGGGTCCCCCCGGATCGGGCAAGACCTACGTCGGCTCGAAGGTGATCGCGCATCTCGTCACCGAGCTCGGCTGGAAGGTCGGCGTCGTCGCGCAGTCGCACGAGGTGATCGAGAACCTCATGCGTCGCGTATTGGCAGAAGGGGTGCCTGCGGAACGGATGGGCAAGAAGCCTTCCGGCGCCGGGTACGAGACGCCGCCTGGGTGGACCGTGTTGCCCAAGAACGAGGACATCCCCCCGTTCATCAGTGCCCACTACGCCGAGGGTTTCGTGCTCGGCGGCACCGCGTGGGACTTCGCGAACGCCGGCAAGATCGAGCGCGGCACCCTCGACCTGCTCGTCATCGACGAGGCCGGGCAGTACTCGCTCGCCAACACGATCGCGGTGTCGGTGTCGGCGAAGCGGCTGCTGCTGCTCGGCGACCCGCAGCAGCTGCCGCAGGTCACGACCGGCACGCACCCCGAGCCGATCGACACCTCCGCGCTCGGCTGGCTCTCCGACGGTCACGACGTGCTGCCCGCCGAGCTCGGGTACTTCCTCGAAGAGACGTGGCGCATGCATCCCGCGCTCACCGCGTCGGTCAGCGCGCTGTCGTACGAAGGCCGCCTGCAGTCGAATCCGACGACGCTCGACCGCCACCTCGACGGCGTCTCACCCGGGCTGCATCCGGTGCCCGTCGCGCACCACGGCAACTCGGTCGAGAGCCCCGAGGAGTGCGAAGCCGTCGTCGCCCTCGTCAAGAAGCACCTCGGGATGCCGTGGCGCGATCCGCAGGCGGGTCGCGACGACGTCATCCGGCCGAGCGACATGATCGTCGTCGCGCCGTACAACGCCCAGGTGGAGCTGCTGCGGCGCCATCTCGCCGACGAGGGACTCGCCGAGGTTCCGGTCGGCACGGTCGACAAGTTCCAGGGGCAGGAGGCGGCGATCGCGATCGTGTCGCTCACGGCATCCTCGGCGGCGGACGTTCCGCGCGGCATCTCGTTCCTGCTGCAGCGCAACCGGCTCAACGTCGGCATCTCGCGCGGCAAGTGGGCGGCCTACCTCGTGCACTCCCCCGCCCTGCGCGACTACCTCCCCCTGCACCCGCAAGGCCTCGCCGAGCTCTCCGGCTTCATCCGCCTCACCACCCCCACCCCCGCGGGTTGAGGAGCGCGCCGCGCAGCGGCACGCGTCTCGAAACCACCCCGCCGAAACTCGGTGGTCGAGTAGCCGCCGCAGGCGGCGTGTCGAGACCCACCCACGCACCCTCCCCAGTTCAGCCGTCGAGGTCACATCCCCACGTGCTCGGCACGAGCCGGCCTCGCGCTGGCTGCTCATCTACCGTCGCCGCATGATCATCGAAGCCGGCTACGACCTCACGACCCTGATGTTCGACGGAAAGTTCGACGCCGGCGCGCTGCGGGTGATCTCCCTCGACGGCGACTTCCGCGTCATCGGCTGCAGCGCGGCGGGCGGCGACTTCAATGGCGATCTGGCGTCGGCCTCGCTCGAAGCGATCGACGACGCCGTACCCGACCACGATGAGGACGACGAGTTCGCGGCGCGCTACGCGGTGCAGTTCGTCGCACTCGGCTACGAGGTGAGCAAGGTCGACGGGCACATCGAGGGCCTCGACTGGGATCGCTACCGCGTGATCCGCGAGTGGTTCGACTGTCGTGGCATCGAGGTGCTCGGCGTCTATATCTTCGACGGCACCTACTGGGCCTCGACGGGTCCCATGAAGACGTTCAGCACCTACGCCGGAGCGGAGAACTACCCGCGCACGCTGACCGTTCGAGGGCCTCACCCGTTCCTGACCTGCGAGTGCGCCGTCTGCGGTCCCGAACGTGCCCGGCTGGACGAAGCGCGCGCGAAGCGGATCGCTCGAGAGGAGACGGTGTGACAATGTGTGTAGGAGGCTACACATGGCGACGAATCTCGCACTCGACTCCGACCTGCTCGAGCGGGCCTTCGCGATCAGCGGCGAACGCACCAAGCGGGCGGCCGTGACGCGCGCCCTTGAGGAGTTCATCGCGCGACGCGAGCAGCAGGGCATGCTCGAACTCCTCGGCACCCTGGAGTGGGACGCCGGCTACGACTACAAGGCCGACCGCTCTCGACGATGACGCTCCTCGTCGACACGAGCGTGTGGTCGCTCTCCCTCCGCCGCGAACCGCCGGACATCCCCGAAGTACAGCAGTTGCGACGAGCGCTCGCCGGCAACGACCTTGTCGTCACCACCGGGCTCGTCGTACAAGAAGTCCTGCAATGTCTCGTGAACGAGCAGTCGCGCACGATGGTGCGGGAGCGGATGAGCCGGCTCGCGCGAATCGGCGTCGACCTCCGCGACCATCTCGCCGCCGCGGACGCGCACACGGCCTGCCGTCGCGTCGGGCTTCAGCTCGGAACCATCGACGCCCTGCTCGCTGCCCTGTGCGTCCGTCATGGGCTCACTCTGCTCACGACCGACCGCGACTTCGAGCAGGCTGCTCCCCACCTCGGCCTCCGCGTCTGGGGTGAAACCCCACCCTCGGTGGTCGAGTAGCCGCGGCCAGGCACGCACCCCCTCGGTGGTCGAGTAGCGCCCGCAGGGCGCGTGTCGAGACCCGGCTACTTCTCGGCGTTGAGGTCGCGCGACTGCTCCGGCTCCGACGGACCCGGGTCGACCGGCGGTGGCACATCCGACCCGCCGTGATCGTGGCGGCCGCTACGTCCCTGGCGCCGCAGCACGAGGATCGCGATGACCGCGAAGACCAGCAGCGCGCCGACGGTGATGGCGATTCCGAGCAACATCGAAGAGCCGTACATCCCCCCGTTCTACGCCCTCACGACGGGGCGTGCGTACCCTCGACAAACGGCGTGGGGCGTGCTGGGTTTCGCGCGGCCGGGGTCTCGACACGCGCCCTGCGGGCGCTACTCGACCACCGAGGGTCCCTGCGGGCGCTACTCGACCACCGAGGGTCCCTGCGGCGGCTACTCACCCCGCGGGGGGCGCGGGGTGTCGTCGGAGGCTCGGGACTCGAGCCACTCGGCGTGGTCGCGCATCCCGCCACGTACGCCGACGCGGATCACCCAGTACAGAACGTAGAAGCCGATCGCCGCGAAGAGCAGCGAGAGCAGGGTGCCGTTCACGTCCATACCTCCTGCCTAGCGCCACTCCCCCGGCGCGGCAAGCCCTCGACGGGGATGGACAACAGGCGTCGACTGGGGTCATGAGCGGATACGAGACACCCCGACCGGAAGACGAAGTCACGTCCGACTTCGAAGCCGAAGACCTGCGAGACGACGACCGCCCGATCGACCCCGCGGCCGCGAAGGCGCACGACGTGCAGCCCGACGACGAGAAGCCGGTGCTCGACCCCGACCCCGCCGTCGACCCCTACGAGGAGGCGAACCCGTGAGCATCCACGACGACCAGCGCGACCAAGGCCTGCCCGACGATCAGGCGGTCGCCGCAGCCTCCGGCGCGATGATGCCGCCGCACCTCGACGGACAGCCGGCCACGAGCGGCATCGGCGTCGGTCCGGATGATCTGGATGCGGGCGACGTCGAAGGCGTCATGCCCGAAAACCCCGAGGATGCCGGCACAGGAGCAGAGGAGGGCGCACCGTGAGCGACCCCGACGGCGCGATGGGCGCCGGAACAGCGGACGCACCCGACATCGCCCACGAGGCCGGCGGCGACGCGACCGGCGGCGGCAGCCCCGGCGATCAGGATGCCATGGGCGCCGACGACGGACTCACCGTCGACGAGGGCGCCGGCCGCGATCCGGAAGACATCGACGGTGGCGACGAGGAAGCAGGAGTGTCATGAGAGGCAACGAACCGCAGCCGGGGGCCGTGCCGGAGGGCTCCGGCAGCCTCCCCGGCACGTCCGAGGAGATCGACGAAGTGATGGATGGCGGCGCCGACGAGAGCGACGTCACCGAGGAGGGGACAGCATGAGCATGCAGGGAGATCCGACCGCGAGCCTGGGCGTCACCCCGGGAACGCCCGGCGGCGACGAGACGCTCGCGGACGCGATGCAGGACGGCGCCGTCGACGGCTCCGACACCGAGCTTCCCGCCGAAGGCGACGAGGCCGCGGGCATCGCCGCGGACGGTGGCGGAGAGACCGCATCGGGGGATGCCCGATGAGCACGCAGAACGACGGCACGTGGCAGCCGCCGACGCACGAGGAGGCGCGCGACCACGAGCAGTCGAACGAGCAGGAGGAACGGCCCGCGACCGAGAGCGGAGATCCGGAGGCGCTCGGGCACGAGCGTGAGGACTACCCCGATCCCGAGTCGTATCCGTCACCGGAGGAGGGCGAAGCCGCCATCCTCGACGGGTCGACCCCCGATGCCGACCTGCAGGTCGACGGCGAGCAGACCTGACCCGCGACCCCCTCGCGGGTTGAGTGCCGGCCGCACAGCGGACGGTGTATCGAAACCCTCCCCGGGTTACTCGAAGGTGGGTTTCGATACACCGCGCTGCGCGCGGCACTCAACCCGCGGAGCGGCCGAGCTTCCAGTAGCCGCAGAAGGTGACGTTCTGCTTCGGCACCCCGCGGTCGTTCACGAGGTAGCGGCGGGCACCCGTCGCGAGACCCGACTCGCCGACGGCGAACGCGTAGGTGCGCCGACTCGGGAAGTCGAGCACCGAGAGCGCGGGCAGCGCGACGGCTCCGGGATCGGAGGCCGGGTCGCGCACCACCCAGTGCACCTCGACGCCGGCGGGAGCATCCGTCGGTTGCTTGTCGGCGAGGTCGAACAGCTCGATGACGGCGTGGCCGCGGGCGTCGCGCGGGAGATCGCGCAGGATGCCGGCCACCGCGGGCAGTCCGCTCTCGTCGGCGACGAGCAGCACCTCGTCGTGCGGCACGGGCTTCCAGCCGCAGCCCTGGTCGATGAACGCCACCTCGGCGCCGGGCGTGCCGGGTTCGACGGTGGCGGCCCACGGTCCCGCGATGCCCTCGGTGCCGTGCACGACGAAGTCGACGTCGAGCTCCGCGACCTCGGGGCGGAAGGCCCGCGCCGTGTAGTTGCGGATCACCGGGCGCGTGCCCGACGGGAGCGTCAGGTACTTGAGGTAGCCGCCGAGGGTGAACTTCTCGGGCAGGTTGTCGAAGCGGTCGGCGCCGCCGTGGGCGGGGACGGCGAGACGGAACCACTGGTCGAATCCCTGGAACTCGAAGTTCTCGAGGTCTCCCCCGCCGAATGTGACGCGCACCATGTGCGGGGTCACGAGTTCGCGGCGGACGACGGAGGTGTGCACGAGTCCGGAGGGCGCGTGCACGACGGCGATGTTCGACATAAGGGCAGCCTAACCTCACTGAGGCACGTCTCGACACGCGGGCTGCGCCCGCTACTCGACCACCGAGAACACGCGGGCTGCGCCTACTCGACCACCGAGACACGCGGGCTGCGCCCGCTACTCGACCGCCGAGAGGTGTCAACCCCGTGACCCTCGCCGCCCGGCGCGGTGGGATGGAGGCATGAGCGACACGACACGACCGAACGGCGACGAGCTCGACGACCAGCTCACGATCGCCGAGACCGACGGCAGCGAAGCGAAAGACCCGACGGCGGTCGGCTCCGCCGACGAGGTGCTGCCCGAAGGGCTCGAGGAGCCCGATCCGCCGGTCGGCCTGCCGTAGGGGTCTCGACACGCGCTACGCGCTACTCGACCACCGAGATCAGAGGGAGGTCGAGAGAGCGGCGAGCACCGCGATCAGCGCGACCACCACGACGGCGCCCAGCAGCGGCATCCAGAACCCGGTGCGACCGGCGCGGATGCGCTGGATGCCGAGAATCGTCGTGGCGACGGGAACGAGCATCATGAGCACGCTCACGATCACCCACCACGCCGCCACCGAACTCGTCGGCGTGAGCACGAGCGCGAAGTAGCCGTAGACGAGGCCGATGAGGCACGCGACGATCGCGAGCAGCGTCGTCACGACGATTTCGACGGTGCGCATCGGGCCGCTCGCTCCCGGACGTTCAGCGGCCACGACCGCCACCTCCTCCCCCGCCACCGCCGGAGAAGCCTCCGCCCGACGATCCTCCGCTGAACGACGACCCCGACGAGCCGCTCCAGCCGCCCGACGATCCGCCGCTCGACCAACCGCCCCATCCGCTGCCCGACGACGACGACTTCACCTTCGCCACCACGGGTCGCGGCGGCTCCGGCGTCGCGCGTCGCAGGTTCTGGATGGTCGAGTTGAGCCGCCACGACGAGAAGTCGCTCGAGCCGGCCCACCACGTGACGGGCACGTTCGCCTCGACGGCGCGCACGCTGAGCTCCTCGCTCCAGCGCTCCTCGATGCCGAAGATCACCGCGAACGGCAGCAGACGCTCGTAGAGCTTCACGAGCTGCGTGCGGTCGTCGACGTCGATCCGCTCCGCCCCCTCGGGGCTCTGCAGCATCCGGATGCGGTCCTCCTCCGCGAGCTCCATGTACTCACGCATGCCGAGCAGGTAGTCGTTCTTCTCGCGGCCTCGCGAACTGAGGGTCGCGACGGTCGAGCGGCGGCCGAACGTCGCGGTGGCGCCGATGAAGGCGACGATCGTGGCGATCACGCCGAGCTCGGCGATGAAGCCGTCGGAGAACCGGCGCAGCGCGTCGAAGCCCGCGATCGCGACGACGGCGACGGCGAGCACGCACAGGATCGACCACAGCACCGTCGGCTTCGCCGCCCCCTGCAGCCCCTCCGACTTGAGCCGCTTGTCGACGGAGCGGTAGACGCTCGCGAGCCGGTTGCCGAGCGTGAAGTTCGTCGACCCGAGGGCCACCCGACGACCGGGCTCGCCCACGTTGCCGAACACGGCATCCACCACCTGCCGCTCGATGTCGTCGAGGTCGGTGCGATCGAGCAGCTCCACCTCGAACGGCGCCGTCGAGTCGGACGGATGATCGAGCAGCCGCACCTTCTTGCGCACCGCGAGGCTCACGATCTGTGCCGCGAACGCCCGCTCGGGGCGCCCCGCGAGGTAGGCCGCGACCATGACGTTGAGCCCCTCCGGCGGGGTGTACTGCGGGATGATGATGTCGCTCGGGCCGGTCTTGCGCGACCGGTCGGACACCTGGGTGCCGCCGGCGATCCACGAGATGATGAGGCCGGCCGGGCCGAGCAGGAACGGGCCGAACTGGTCCCACCAGGTGGGCTCCGGCGCGGGGTCCGGGTACTCGTTGCCGTCGCCGGACGGCGGAGGCACCACGACGGGGCCGGGCTCGAAGGTGCCGAGCTCGAAGCCGATCGCGAACGTCAGCGACTCGTTCGGCCGCAGACTCTCGGCGGCTGCGGTGAACAGCACCGACCCGTCGGCCTGCGGCGTCGCGGTGAGCGGCTCGCTGCACTCGGTGAGCGTGTAGCAGGCCGAGTCACCGGTCAGCGCGGGGGCGATCGCGGCATCCACCACGAGGGTCATGCTCGTGCGACCGAACGGCTGCGCCCATCCGGTGCCGTTGACGTCCCAGAAGAACTCGTCGGCGTTCGTGTCGGCGAAGGCCTCGACGACGTCGACCTGCGTGTACTCGATCACATAGGTGCGCCGCCCGTGCACGTAGCTGTCGTCGCCGAGCCCGACGCTGTAGAAGTCCTGGTAGTACTCGGTCGTGTACGGCACGGGGATGCCGAACTCGTCGACGACCGACTCGACGACCGTGTGCAGCTGCACGCCGTGGCGATACTCGGGGATGTCGCGGTAGAAGCCCTTGTTCTGGTCGAAGTCGGGATAGACGGCCACGATCGTCTCGGTCGCCTGCAGCACCGCGTGGCCCTCGGAGTCACGGGTGAGCACGTAGTCGGTGTGGAACGACTCGATCTCGAAGTCGTCGAGATCGGCCGTGGATGCGGTGGCGAGTGGGGCGGGACCGGCCGCGAGCGCGAACCCGAGGGTGAGGACGGCGGCGACGCGGGCGACCCTCGACATGCGGCTCAGCCTAGCCATCCGCGGGTCGAGTGCCGCGCGTCGGGGCGGCCGCGCGTAGGCTCGAAACATGCCGTCGCACGACTCCGACCACCCCCGACGCGCGAGCCTCGAGGTGCTGCGGGCCGAGGCGGCCGAGGAGCTGTCGACCGTCGTGCTCGAGCGGCTGCACGGCGGTGAAGATCCGTGGGCGTTCATGGAGGAGATCCCGACCGTCGACGAGCTCGTCGTGCTGCTGCTGCGGGCCGAGCGCATCTCCGCCGACAACCGCCGCATCCCGACCGCCGAGCAGGACTACCGCATCCTGCGTCAGATCGCGCTCGCCTACCCCGACCTCACGACGACCGTATGGGCGATGCTCGACCGTCGGATGGCGTGGTCGGCATGACCGGGGCCGCGGCGGCCCTCGCCCTCGTCGACTTCGGCCCCTCGGGTGCCGCCTCGGGGTACCGGATGGTCGACCCCTCGGTGCCGCAGCTCACCGTGCTCGAACTCGCGGCGACCCGCGGCGACGGCATCTTCGAGACCGTCGGTCTCGTCGACGGTCGGCCGCTCAAACTCGCGCGGCACCTCGCGCGGTTCGAACAGTCGGCCCGTCTGCTCGACCTGCCCGAGCAGGACGTCGCGGTGTGGGCATCCGCGGTGCACGACGTCGCCGCCGCGCTCGACCCCGCCGTCGACTCCTACGTGAAACTCGTGCTGTCGCGCGGCATCGAAGGCGGCACGGCCCCCACGGGGTGGGCGTACGGGCAGGGCCACCCGTCGTTCGACGACGTGCAGCGTGACGGCCTCGGCGTCGTGCTGCTCGACCGCGGCTACCGGCACGACGTCGCGCAGACCTCGCCGTGGCTGCTGCAGGGTGCGAAGACGCTCTCGTACGCCGTCAACCGCGCCGCGTACCGGGAGGCGGCACGGCGTGCGGCCGACGACGTGCTCTTCGTCTCGAGCGACGGCTACCTGCTCGAAGGGCCGACGTCGACCCTCGTGCTGCGCTCGGGGATGTCGCTGCGCACGTCGCGCACCGACCTCGGCATCCTCGCCGGCACGACGCAGGCGGAGCTCTTCGCGTGGGCGTCCACCGAGGGGTACAGCACGTCGTACGACCTGCTCACGCCCGACGACCTCGCCGCCGCCGACGCCGCGTGGCTCGTCTCGTCCGTGCGGCTCGCCGCCCCGGTGCGGTCGGTCGACGGGGTGGAGAAACCCGTGGATGCCGGCCTCACGACGCGCTTCAACACCCACCTGCGTTCCCTCGCGGGCTGAGTAGCGCGCCGCGCAGCGGCACGCGTATCGAAACCCACTCCCGGTTAACTCACGAACGGCCCCGGGTCTAGAAATCCCAGGGCCGTTCTGTGGTCGATTCAGCGTCCGCGACCCGCGAGCTCACGGGCCGTGGCATCCGCTCACTCCCCCGGCTGTGACACCTGGATCGTCAGCGGCTCCGCCTCCGCGTCCTCCGGGTACTGGGCCCGGCGGCCGGACTGCGGACCCTCCACCGCGGCGGCTGTGACACCGCCCGTCTCGGGTTCACCGTTTCGGTTGACACGAGATTACTCAGCCCGGAGCGCCGCACAAGACGTCAAGTCTCGCTAGATGGTTGAGGGTTGCCGCGTTAAATACTGACGGCGGTGATGTCGTCCGCAGAATCGCCGTTACCCCCGTAATTGCGATTCGCGATAGTGACGAGATCACCGCCGTCTTGGCTAGTCCCCCAACTAGTGCTCTTGAAGACTAGCCAGAGAGGTAAGCACCCGTATGCCCCCAGTGGGGGTGTCCGCATCAGTGAGGACACGGGAACGAAATCGGGGTACAACGCGCGGTGGTGGGCCGGAACGACGAAGGACCCCCGATTGCCGCGTTCCCTCCGCAAGCGGTGGGTTCGTCGAGCCTCGGGGGCCCTTCTGTCGCCTTCCGGTTTGACCCTTCCGGCGAACACCAGATTACTCAGCGGTGAACGGCGCACAAGCCGTCAAGTCTCGCTAGATAGTTGAGACTTCGGACCCCGCCGTCGGCCGACCGACCGTCGCGCTAGTTGCAGAACACCCCCGGAGAACGGAGCAATGTGCAACTAACCCGACAAAAGCATCAGGCGACGGCATCCCGCAGGAGGGAGACGAGGGCGGCGAGTTGCACCGATCCCTCGTCGGCGACGAAGTCCTCACCGTCGAGGGCGCGGGCCGCGAGGCCGGCCTTCGAGTCGATGAGCTCCGAGATGCGGCCGTCGATCGTGCCGGCGGCGATGATGCGCCACGCAGTGACGGGCAGCTCCTGCCCGATGCGGTGCACGCGGTCGATCGCCTGCGTCTGCTCGGCGTTCGTCCACGAGAGCTCGGCGAGCACGACGTTCGACGCGACCTGGAGGTTGATGCCGACGCCGGCCGCGCTGAGCGAGCAGACGATGACCGAGATCTCCGGGTCGTTCGTGAACCCGTCGAGCGCCGCGGTGCGGGCCTTCGCCGTCTGGTCGCCGCGGATCGACACCGTCTTGAGCCCGGCCTTCGCGAAGTACTGTTCCGCGGCATCCATCACGTCGATGTGCTTCGCGAAGAACACGACCTTGCCGACGTTGCGGGCGAGGTTGACCGTGTAGTCGGCCGCCGGCACGGCCTTCGCCTGACCGATGCGACGCACCATCGCGAACACGTTGTCGCCCCCGGCGCCGGCTCCCGCCGACTCCTCGAGCTCCGCCGCCGCCACCATGCGGATGACATCGTCTTGCGCGGTGTCGGGTCGCGCCGCCGACAGACGGCGGTAGCGCTCCACGAGCCGCGCGACGAGAGCCGCCTCCGCCTCGTGGATCGAGCGACCGGCCTCGCCGTCGAGTTCGACCGGGATGTCGGCGATGCGACGTGCGGGGATGTCGGCCGCGACATCCACCTTCTTGCGACGCACGATGCCCATGTCGATGACCGACCCGCGGGCGGCGGAGAAGAAGCCCGGGTCACCGGGGTTGAGCTCGGTCTGCTCGAGCCTGCGCATGAGCGCCGGCAGCGGCTTCTTCTCGTCGATCCAGCCGAGGTACTGCCAGATCATGCGGAAGTCTTCGATCTGGTTGATGAGCGGCGTGCCGGTGAGGGCGACGAACAGGGCGTTCGGCGTGAGCGCGCGGATGCTCTTCGAGAGCGCGAGCACGTTCTTGCTGCGCTGCGACTCCTTGTTCTTGATGAAGTGCGCCTCGTCGACGACCATGCCCTTGAACCCGCGCCGCGAGAGCCAGGCGACGTGCCGGTCGAGCACCTCGTAGTTGACGATCACGACGTCGGCGAACGCGTCGATGTCGTCGCCATCGCCGTGCACGACGGTTGCGGTGCGCTGCGGGATCCACTTCTCGACCTCGCGCGCCCAGTTGACCTTGACGACGTTGGGCACGACCACGACGAGCGGGAACGCGCCGGCGGCCTCGGCCGCGAGCAGCGCCTGCGCCGTCTTGCCGAGACCCGGCTCGTCGGCGAGCAGGTAGGTGCGGTGTCCGGCCCGGGCGCTCTCGATGAAGCGCGCCTGGTGGCGCATGAGCTCCTTACCGCCGGCGGCTGCGAGCGAGCGCGCCTCGGGGAGGTCCATGCTCGCCGCGCCCGAACCGGCGCCCATCTCGAACGACCGGAACAGCGGCTCGATGAGCTCCCAGTTCGCGAGGCGCCCGGCGGTCGCCGACGGGGCGGGCTGGCTCGACGAGAAGTCGGGCGCGAGGAACGGATTCGACATCTGGTATTGCTTCACCGACTGCGGCACGACGTGCTTCTCTTCGTCGCGCGCCGGGGCGGCCTCGGTGACGACGACGAGGTCTTCGGGCGAGAGCTCGGCACCGGCCTCGAGCAGCATCGCGCGCTTCGCCTCCTGGGCGGCGGGCGTGAGCGGGGCGGTGTCGGTGAGCAGCTGGATGAGGGACGTGTCGCGCGACGCGGTCTTCGCCATGATCGTGGCGATGCCGTCGAGACGCGTGAGTTCTTTCGTGCGCTCAGAGTCGGTGAGCTGCGTGTCGGTCTTGATGCGCGTGCGCTCCTCGCGCACGAGCGCCGCGACGACCCGGTACTTGAGCCGGTTCGAGGGGTTGACCTTGCCGCGCTCGGCGGAGTTCTCGATCGCCCGCACCGTGCGCGCGAGGATCGGGATGATGCCCGTCTCGTCTTGGTGCTGACGGCGACGCTGCGTCTGCGCGTTCGACCGCTTGCGGGTCGACGACCTCTGCCCCGACGAGGGTTGCTTCTGCCCGGAAGGGCTCATTCGTCTCCTTGGCCCCGAGAACGGGAGCCTGCTGTGCGATCCGCCTGCGAAGGCCGACCGAGGTGATCCAGATCGCTCCGCGGAACTTACCCAGACCCGGCTTGACCGGTGGGTGGGAGCGCCACCAGTCTAGCGCAGCCCACCGCGAACCGCCTCACGCCGCGAATAGGATCGAGAAATGCTCCGCACCGCGCTCCGGGTCCTCGCGCGGTGCTGGCCCGCGCTCCTCGTCTGGTTCCTCGTCGGCTGGACGGTGCGCGCACTCATCCTCCGCGGCGGGGGCTACCTGCTGAACATCGACGAGAACTTCGGGCTGCTCGTGCTGCCCCTCGCGATCCTCGGGATGCTCGCCGCCTACGTCGGCATGTTCCTCGCCGTGCGGCGCGAACTCCACCACCTCGACCTCGCCGACGACGTCGAACGCGACGAGGTCGCCGCGAAGCCGATGCGGCAGTGGCGTGATTCGCTGCTCGCCGCGATCCTGCCGTTCTTCCTGCTCTACGTCGCCTGGAACCTCATCCAGGACGACCGCATCGACCTGTACTTCGCGTCGACCCTGCAGGAGAACTTCGGTCAGGGTTCAGGCACCGAGAGCATCACGCCGGTGTCGCTAACGCTCCTCGTCGTGGCCTTCGGCGTCCGATCGATCCTCAGTCGGCTCTCGAGGCGCCTGCCGCGCTGGACGACGCTCCTCGCGACCTACTTCGAGGCGCTCTGGGTCTTCGTGGCCCTCTTCACGCTGAAGCAACTCATCGGCATCGCGACGGCGTGGCTCTCCACCCGGCGCATGTTCGCGTGGGCCGTCGACGGGTGGGCCGCCATCCGCGAGGAGTTCGCCTGGCTCGGTGCGATCGGCGACGCCATCGGCTGGGTCGTCTCGCAGGTCGGCACGGTCGTCGGTCTGCCCCTCGCCTGGCTCGCCTTCGCGTCGATCATCTACTTCGGCACGATGCCGCGCTCGTCGCGACCCGGACCGGCGTCGGTGCGCGCGGCGAGCGAACGGTGGGAGCGGCTGCCGGTCTGGATGCGCACACTCGGCACCGCCGTGAGCTCCGGCATCCTCGACCGCTGGCGACCGGTCGCGCTCGCGGCGCGCCTCATCTGGCGCTCGGGCCCGATCGCGATCGGCACCTACCTGCTCGCCTTCGCCCTGTTGACGGCGAGCACCGACTGGCTGCGGGTGGGCATCTATCGCCTGCTCGGCCCGCACGACACCGGCTGGTGGTTCGGCGCGTCGGATGTCATCGCGTTCGGCATGAGCGCGATCGTCGGCGTGCTGCAGGTCGCCCTCGTCGCCGCCGCGTTCGACCACGCGCTGCGCAGCGATCGAGCCCGCGAGCTCGTCGACGAGGCCGGCGACGCCGTCAGCTCAGCCGCAGCACCCGCGGCAGCCCCGCATCCACGGTGATCTCGACGATCGGCTCGTCGACCTGGTCGGCGGGCACGAGGAAGGTCAGCTGCAGGTCGTAGTCGCGGGCCTCGGAGAGCGTGCACAGCGTCTCGAAGCGGTCGGGCACGTCGTAGTCGCTCGAGTACGCCTGGTCGTTCCAGCGCCGCTCGAACCCGTTCTCGGTCGACACGACCTCGATGATGCAGCGCGACGACACGGGTTCGACGACGTCGATCGAGAACGACGCGACCACGACATCCGCACCGGGCGGGGCGCCCCACTCGTCGCCGCCGAGCACCGTGAGCTGCGTCAACTGGAAGTCCGCGCCCGCGTAGCGCACCGTGTCGCCGCGCGCGACGTACTCCGGCACGGGCTGACGCTCGACGTACGGGAACCAGCGCGGGATCATCGAGACGACGACGGCCGCGGGCACGATCAGGGCGAGGGCGATGACGTACCAGCGGTTCGCCCGCCACCACGCGGTCACCGCTCACCGTCCCGGGCCGCCTCGAGCTGGAGGCGATCGTGCCGCTCGAGCTCGGTGAGATCGATGCGCACTTCGACGACGCTGTCGAGTCGTGTGTCGCCCGAGGAGGCGAGGCGGAGGGTGGCGGAGCGCGCGCCGGGACGTTCGAGGATGTCCGCGGGCAGTTCGATGAGGATCGGCCCGGTCTGCGGCAGCCCCGCGTCGGCGACCCGGCCGTCGACGGTGTCGCTGTCGGCCCGCCCGCTGACCTCGAAGCGCACCCCGTCGACGAAGAGGTCGACGTCGACGGTCTGGCGCTCCACGCGCGCGGCGATGGTCGCCTCCGCGACGAACCAGATGCCGCCGGTCGTGCCCTCCCAGAAGGCGAGCTCGACCTCGTCGGCGAGAGCGAACTCGTGGAAGGTGACGACGTGGTGCTGCGAGACGAGTTGGTCGCCGAGGTCGCCGGTGACGGCGAACGGTGCGCCCTCGACCTCGTCGGGCGGGGTGAGGAGCGTGGCCCCGAAGGCGAGCAGCACGAGACCGATGCCGACAAGCACCGCGAGCCGCGCCCTCATCGCTCGTCCCGGATCACGACGGGCACCTCGACCGCGATGTGCGGCTGCCACCAGCGGATGCCGTCGTAGATGTCGGCCTCCTGCTTCTCGGCGTCGGTGATGCCGATGCGCACCTCGTCGCCGTCGGCGAAGAGGCTGCTGCGTACGGTGAAGACGAACTGCACGGTATCCGGGAGCCCGGGTTGGAGCATCGGACCGAACGTGCCGTCACGCGCGAGGAGCGTCCAGTAGTCGGCGCTCGACAGCGACTCGCCCAGCTCGACGACACCCGGGATCGTGAAAGCCCAGAACTCGGTCGTGCCCATCGGATACTCGGGGTCGGGGAGCTGGTTCTCCATGGTCGCGACGACGACGAGCCACCGGTAGCCCGGCTCGGCCTCGGTGAACCCGTTCGGGTGCTCATCGGTGAGGTAGATGTCGTCGATCGCCGTGCTGAGGCGCTCACCGACGTACGGCTGGCCGATCGGCTGCTCCGGGATGATCGCGCTCTCGAGCTGCACCGTGTCCCACCCGCCGAGCGGGATGGCGACCACGCCGCCGACCGCGAGCACTCCCCCGGCGACGATCACCGGCATCCACGCCTTGACGGCCGACCGCACGCTCATCGGCGCCGCTGCTCGCGCTGCTCGTCGGGGATCGGCACCTTGATGAGCCAGCCCGCGAGGAGGAAGACGAGGGCGGCGACGTACTGCAGCACCTGCCACACGGGCCCGTCGATCGGGATCACCCAGACCGGCTGCCAGAGCACCGCGATCGCGGCGAGCAACGGCACCCACCACCACTGCTTCGCCTGCACGGCGAACACGAGCACGATGGCCGCGAAGATCGCCGCGATGTACCGCACGACGACGAAAGCACCCTCGTCGAGGGTGGTCAGGCCGATGAGCAGCGCGAGCGCGGCGAGGATCCCGGGGATGAGCGCGAGGCGGCGCACACCGGGATCGGGCTTCCTGCCGTAGCGGGACGTAGAACCTGACATCCCGTCAACCCTACGATGTGCGGCATGGGCTTCTTCGACGATATCGCCGACTCTTTCCGGTCGGCCGTCGGCAGCGTCGACGGCGACCTGCTGGCGAACGGGCTCCTCGGTCGCGCCGACCTCCTCGGCGTCGACATCTCCGGCATGACTCTGCAGGTCGGAAACGGTCTCGTCGAGCGCAAAGCGACCTTCTCGCTGCAGGTCTACCTCGAGGGTGAGGAGCCGTTCACGGCGACCGTCGTGCAGCGCATCCAGGAGATCTACCTCCCGCAGCTCGTGCCCGGTCAGACGGTGCTCGCCGTGCGCGTCGACCCGGCCGACCGCACCCAGGTGGCGATCGACTTCCAGACGCCCGTGCCGAACATCACGGTGAAGTCCGGCGAGGGTCGCGACAGCGCGAAGTGGATCCTCGAGAACGGCACCGAGGCGAAGGTCGTGCTCGTCGCCAGCCAGCCGATGGGTCTCACCTCACAGCTCGGCGACCCGGTGCACGGCCTCACGCTCACGATCGACAAGGGCGACGAGAGCTACCAGGTACAGGTGGGCAACGGGGTTCCCAACGCCGCGCTGCCGCTGCTCTACCCGGGCTCGAAGCTCTACGCGAGGATCGGCGACGATCCCACCGACGTCGTCGTCGACTGGTCGCGAGGCCCCCGCGAATAGTCGGTGGTCGAGTAGCGCCCGCAGGGCGCGTGTCGAGACCCACCCTCGGTGGTCGAGTAGCGCCCGCAGGGCGCGTGTCGAGACCCTGTGAGCAATGGCGACGTCTGTGGATGCCGCGGAGAGCAGCTCCGTCGTCGACGACGATGAACGGATGCCCTTCACCTACATCCTCCGCTGCGCCGACGGCAGTTACTACGTCGGTAGCACCCTCGATCTCGAACGTCGCCTTGCGCAACACGACGCGGGAGAGGGCGCTCTGTACACCGTCCGACGGAGACCCGTCGAACTCGTGTGGTCACACGAGACGCAGCTCGTCGACGACGCTTTCGCACTCGAGAAGAAGATTCAGGGATGGTCGCGCGCGAAGCGCGAGGCGCTGATCGAAGGCCGCTTCGACGAACTGCCTGCGCTGAGCCGGAGCGCGTATCGACGGCGGGGTCTCGACACGCCGCCTGCGGCGGCTACTCGACCACCGAAGTGACACGCACCGCGAGTCTCGACACGCCGCCTGCGGCGGCTACTCGACCACCGAAGTGACACGCACCGCGAGTCTCGACACGCCGCCTGCGGCGGCTACTCGACCACCGAAGTGACACGCACC